>NZ_JAPCIZ010000018.1:0-71870 GCF_027707725.1 Aeromonas sp. QDB25
AACCTTAGACCGCGCAAATGTTTGGATTTCAGGCAACCGCAGATCGTGTTTGATGAACTACGACAGGTTGCTTGATTTGGCGGGTGTTGCACTTCGGAGTTGAATTCGCGGGTTTACAGATATTGAGTTTGATCAAAATACCTATCTACGGCAATTTGACTCACCGTCTAATCCAAGTGTTCACTCTCTAACTACGATATCTCACAATTTCAGTGGCGAAAGTAACTACATTTCAGGCCATGTTCTAGAGATAAAAGAAAGAGCACGTCTGATTGATACAAACGCTAGCATGACGTGTGCAATGGGTGTGCATTGCCATAAAAAAACATCTCATATTATCGACACTCTAAAGTTATCGTTAGCTTTCGCTTTAAGAGAGGACAGAGGAATATCTCATGGTTTCTCTGAAAGTGGATTTCCTTTGTTGATTCCAGGAAATTATTCGATTAGCAGTACTCCTCCCAGCAAATACCTTACCGTCAATACAGACAACATAGAGCCAATGAAGAATTGGTTTAAACAACTTTCAGATGTGAATTTAGAACACATTAATATTCCTTTGCAAAGACTAAAAAATGCGATTTTTGAACGTTCACATCCTGAAGATGCGATTGTGGATGCAATAATTGCTTGGGAAGGAATGTTCAGTGAAGCTTTCGAAACATCATTCAAAGTCACCGCTAGCATGGCAAAATATTTGGCAGAACCTGCAGATAGAGATGAGTTTTATCAGAGGCTACGTAAACTGTATACTTTACGCAGTGATATTGTCCACGGTAAAAAAAGCAAACTAATGACTCCTGAAAATATTGATTCATTGAGAAGTGAGGTAATTGACATTGGTATCCGCTGCATAACAAAATTAATATCAGATCATGACATACTTCCCAAGTCATCAGGTGATAGAGTCAAAGAAATACTTGTTAATCGCTAGCCAATATCAGAATTAGATGAAGGGCGCTTTCGCGCCCTTTCTATTATTTACCCTTCCTGATTTTCCCCGGCTACCGGCTCGGCGCCGGCTGCGGGTTCTATCTCTATCCTGTCCACCCGCTGCAAGCCGCGGGGCAACTTGGCGCCGCGGCGGCCGCGCTCGCCACGGTAGTAGTCAAGGTCAGACGGCTTGAGGGTGAGCTTGCGCTTGCCGGCAAACAGGGTCACCGACTGGCCTTGCGGGATGACGGCGGCCATCACCACAAACTCCTCCCGCGCCTTGACGCGAGCAGAGGGGATGCTGATGAGCTTGTTGCCCTTGCCCTTGCCGAGTACCGGCAGGGTATTGAGCGGGAACAGCAGCATGCGCCCTTCGTTGGAGATGGCCATGCAGAGATCGGTGTCGGGCGCGCCTATCTTCTGGGGTGCCATCACCAGGCCACCTTCCGGCACGGTCAGCAGCGCCTTGCCGTTCTTGTTCTTAGCCGTCAGGTCATCGTATTGGCAGACGAAGCCGTAACCGGCGTCAGAACAGATGAGGTACGGCTCGCCTTCGTTCCCCATCACCAGATGGCGTACCTCTTCGCCAGCCCCCAGCGCGAAGCGACCGGTGAGCGGCTCGCCCTGACTGCGGGCGGAGGGCAGAGTGTGGGCCTCCAGCGAGTAGGTTCTCCCCAGGGTGGAGAGGAACACCGCCTGCTGGTTGCTACGGCCATGGGCGTGGGCCAGATAACCGTCCCCCGCCTTGTAGGAGAGGCCCTCCACATCCACGTCGTGGCCCTTGGCGGCGCGCACCCACCCCTTGTCGGAGAGGATCACGGTCACCGGCTCGCTCGGGGTGAGCTCCTTCTCGGTCAGGGCCACGGCGGTGGCACGCTCCACCAGCGGGGTGCGGCGATCGTCGCCGTACTTCTCGGCGTCCGCCAGGATCTCTTTCTTGAGCAATGTGCTGAGACGGCGCTCGGAACCCAGGATCAGTTCCAGCTTGTCGCGCTCTTCCGCCAGTTCGTTCTGCTCGGCGCGCAGCTTGAACTCTTCGAGCTTGGCCAGGTGGCGCAGTTTGAGCTCGAGGATCGCCTCGGCCTGGGTCTCGCTGATGTTGAAACGCTCCATCATCACCCGGCCCGGCTCCTCTTCGGTACGGATGATCTCGATCACCTCGTCGATGTTGAGGTAGGCGATGAGCAAGCCTTCGAGGATGTGCAGGCGGGCCAGCACCTTGTCGAGTCGATACTGCAGGCGGCGACGCACCGTCTCACGGCGGAAACTCAGCCACTCGGTGAGGATGGTCTTGAGGTCTTTCACCTGGGGCCGGTTGTCCAGACCCAGGATGTTGAGGTTGACCCGGTAGTTCTTCTCCAAGTCCGTGGTGGCGAACAGGTGGGCCATCAGCCCCTCCACGTCCACCCGGTTGGAGCGCGGCACGATCACCAGACGGGTCGGGTTCTCGTGGTCCGATTCATCCCGCAGATCGGTCACCATCGGCAGCTTTTTCGCCACCATCTGGGCGGCAATCTGCTCCATGATCTTGGCGCCTGAAGCCTGATGGGGCAGCGCCGTGATGACGATGTCGCCATCCTCCTCGCTCCACACCGCCCGCTGCTTGATGGAGCCCTTGCCGGTCTCGTAGATTTTGCGGATGTCGTCCCGCGGCGTGATGATCTCGGCGTTGGTCGGGTAGTCCGGTCCCTGCACATGGGCCATCAGGGCATCCAGGCCGGCATTGGGGTTATCCAAGAGCTCCACACAGGCGTGGGCCACTTCCCGCGCGTTGTGGGGCGGGATATCGGTCGCCATGCCCACCGCGATGCCGGTCACCCCGTTGAGCAGGATGTGCGGCAGGCGGGCGGGCAGCACCACCGGCTCTTTCATGGTGCCGTCGAAGTTGGGCGTCCACTCCACCGTGCCCTGTCCCAGCTCGGAGAGCAGCAGCTCGGAGAAGCGTGACAGCCGCGCCTCGGTATAACGCATGGCGGCGAAGGATTTGGGATCGTCCGGCGCACCCCAGTTGCCCTGACCGTCCACCAGCGGGTAGCGGTAGGAGAAGGGCTGGGCCATCAGCACCATGGCTTCGTAACAGGCGATGTCGCCGTGGGGGTGATATTTACCCAGCACGTCACCCACGGTACGGGCGGACTTCTTGTGCTTGGAGAGGGCCGACAGACCCAGCTCGCTCATGGCGTAGATGATGCGCCGCTGCACGGGCTTGAGGCCGTCGCCGATATGCGGCAAGGCCCGATCCATGATGACGTACATGGAGTAGTTCAAGTAAGCCTGTTCGGTAAAGGTGCGCATTGGCTGGCGCTCTACCCCGTCCAGACTGAGCTCGATGGCATCACTCATGTGATTATCTCTTTCGGTTCGGGAGCTGGTTGGCGCTCTACTTCATCCAACAGACTGAGCTCGATAGCATCACTCATAAGGTTGTTCTCTTGCTATGGTACGCCCTCAGAGGGCGGCCGGAAATGCGGGTCGGCAGGGGGCCGACGGTGAATCACAAGACCCCCTCCCAACCTCCCCCTCCATGAGGGGGAGGAGAGGCTTGGCCCCCTCCCCTTGCGAAGGGGAGGGCCGGGGTACTTGCGACTCGCTTTAGATGATGGCGAGGTTGCCCTTCTCTTCCAGCCATTCGCGGCGATCACCGGCGCGCTTCTTGGCCAGCAGCATGTCCATCAGTTGCAGGGTCTCGTCCCCATCTTCCCCTTCTGCCCCCCCTTCCGCGCCCATGGTGAGCTGCACCAGACGGCGGGTGTTGGGATCCATGGTGGTTTCCCGCAGCTGCTTGGGGTTCATCTCACCCAGCCCCTTGAATCGGGTCACCATCACCTTGCCCTTCTTCTTCTCGGCTTCGACCCGTTGCAGCACGCCGTTCTTCTCATCCTCGTCGAGGGCGTAGAAGACCTCCTTGCCGATGTCGATACGATAGAGGGGCGGCATGGCCACATAGACATGGCCCTTTTCCACCAGGGCGCGGAAGTGCTTCACAAAGAGGGCGCAGAGCAGGGTGGCGATGTGCAGACCGTCCGAGTCCGCATCCGCGAGGATGCACACCTTGCCGTAGCGCAGGCCACTGAGGTCGTCGGAGTCGGGGTCGAGCCCGATCGCCACCGAGATGTCGTGCACTTCTTGCGAGGCGAGCACCTGACCGGCCTCCACCTCCCAGGTGTTCAGGATCTTGCCGCGCAGGGGCATGATGGCCTGGAATTCGCGATCCCGCGCCTGCTTGGCACTGCCGCCCGCGGAGTCACCCTCCACCAGGAAGAGCTCCCCTTGCATGGGATCGGCGCAGCCGCAGTCGGTCAGTTTGCCGGGCAGGGCCGGGCCCTGGGTTATCTTCTTGCGCACCACCGTCTTGGCGGCGCGCATCCGGCGCTGGGCGCTGGAGATGCAGAGCTCCGCCAACTGTTCGGCCAGCTCGGTGTTGCTGTTCAAGTAAAGGCTGAAGGCATCCTTCACCACGCCCGACACGAAGGCCGAGCTCTGGCGGGACGACAGTCGCTCCTTGGTCTGCCCTGCAAACTGCGGGTCCTGCATCTTGATGGAGAGGATGTAGGCGCAGCGATCCCAGATGTCTTCCGGGGTCAGCTTGACCCCGCGGGGCAAGAGGTTGCGGAACTCGCAGAACTCGCGCATGGCGTCGAGCAGCCCCTGGCGCAGGCCGTTGACATGGGTGCCACCGAGCGCGGTGGGAATAAGGTTCACATAGGATTCGGCGAGGCATTCGCCCCCTTCCGGCAACCAGCACAGGGCCCAGTCCACCGCCGACTGCTCGGAGCTGAAAGAGCCGACGAAGGGCTGCTCCGGCAGGCAGGTGAACTGCTTGACCGCATCGATGAGGTAATCCTTGAGGCCGTCTTCGTAGCACCACTCAAGCTTGATGCCGGTGTTCTTGTCGAGGAACTTGATGGTGAGGCCTGGGCAGAGCACGGCCTTGGCTTTGAGCAGGTGCTCGAGTTTCGAGACCGAGAAGCGCGGCGAATCGAAGTAGCGCGCCTCTGGCCAGAAGCGCACCCGGGTGCCGGTGTTGCGACGGCCGCAGGTGCCGGTGATGGTCAGCTCCTGCACTTTCTCGCCCCGCTCGAAGGCGATGTCATAGACCTGGCCGTCCCGGCGTACCGTCACCTCGACCCGATCGGAGAGGGCGTTCACCACGGAGATCCCCACCCCGTGCAAGCCGCCGGAGAACTGATAGTTCTTGTTGGAGAACTTGCCCCCCGCGTGCAGCTTGCAGAGGATCAGCTCCACGCCGGAGACCCCTTCCTCCGGGTGGATGTCCACCGGCATGCCGCGACCGTCGTCGATCACCTCGAGGGACTGATCCTCGTGCAGGATCACCTCCAGATTGCGGGCGTGACCCGCCAGCGCCTCGTCGACGCTGTTGTCGATGACCTCCTGGCCGAGGTGATTGGGCCGGGTGGTGTCGGTGTACATGCCGGGGCGGCGACGCACCGGTTCAAGGCCATTGAGGACCTCAATGGCATCCGCATTGTATTGAGTGGACATGGAGGGCCTTGCGAATTGACGTTTGGGGGGAATCTTACTCGCTGGGAGGGCCCGGGACAAATGGGGCGCTCGCAAAGGGTGATCCAGAGGGGCTCCGGCCTCCCCGCCCGGGATCAGGCGGGTTCCCCGGGCAGGGCCTGCACAAGCTGGGAGAGGGAGCAGTGGAGTCGCCACACCAGCCCCGCCAGTGCCCGGGCCGCCGGGTCTGCATGTTCCCCCAGCCCCTGGCTGATGCGGTCCAGCTCCGCCAGGGTGCGCCCCAGGGTCTCGTGCTGCACGCCCCCTTCGGTCAGAATGCCTTTCAGGCAGCGCAGACAGCCGTCCCGCACCAGATAGAGAGCCGGATCCCGGCTGCGCCAGAGCCTGAGCTGCCAGACGATATGGCTGCAATTGAGCAGCACCACGCCCCAGCGCAGCACCCAGAGCCGGGCCCCCTGATCCTGACTCTGGCTGAGCTGGCTCACCGCGTGATAGACCCGGGATTCAAACTCCCCCTCGCTCTGCTGCGGGGCCGGGGCCAGCTGGTCCACGAAATCCCGCCGCAGACGGTGCATCAGGCGGCGGCTCTTGCGCCGATCCGAGCTGGGCCTCAGGAGCTGGAACGCCAGTCCGGCGCTCATCACCCCCAGTGCCTGCGCGAGGCTGCTGTTGACGAAGGCGAGGTAGTCGTAGCTCGGCGGATTGGTGATGGCGAGGAAGGAGCCGAGCAGCACGATGAGCTGGCCCCAGAGCGCCGCCCCCTGGGGGCGCTGCAATTTCAGCAGTTGCAGGGTGATGAGGGCGGGGAACAGCAGGGCACAGAAGATCCAGAAGTCGTCGATGCGGATCATCAACCCGAACTTGACCCCGAAGCAGATAAAGCTGAGCAGCACGATGGCCTTGAGCATGGTCTGGGCCCCCTTGGCCGGGGCCGGGGTGGCGGAATAGAGCACGCAGCAGATGGCGAGCAGGGTCAGGGCCGCAGCGCCCGCATCCCACTGGCTGTGGATCCAGAAGGTGCAGCCCAGCATCACGCAGAGGAAGGTACGCCCCCCGTTGTAGGCCGCCTCCAGGCCGTCGGTGTGGCGGGTCAGAGAGCTGTGGCGCGGCGGCGCCGGCCACTCCTGGCCATCGTGGCGGGCCAGCCTTTCCAGCCAGCGCTGACACTCCAGGTAGCTCCAGCAGAAGTGGCGCAGCCGCAACCAGAAGGCCTGACAGCGATAATCGTCCCCCGAACGGGCCACGAAGGGCGCCATCAGGCGGGCGATGCGCAGCTTGTCGCAGCCCCCCTGCCCCAGCTCCCGCAGCACGGCGGCCAGCATGGGGGCCGGGTCGACTGCGTCCTCTGGCCAGTGTTGCAGCATGCGGCGCAGCCCCGAGATGAGGCTGACCATCCTCAGCTGGCGATGGAGCAGATAGTTCAGCAACTGGTTGTGGCGGCGCAGGCGGTGATGGCTCCAGACTGCCTGGATGCGCAGCACGTTCAGGGTGAGGATCTGACCGATCACCCCCTCGTGGGCGGTGCGCACATCGGCGCCCGTCTCCCCGAGCCAGAGCAGCTGGGCATGTTCCAGCAGCCGGGTCTGGCTCTTGCCGAGGGAGTCCAGCAGGGTCTCGCCATCGGAGAAACTCGGCAGGATCATCATCATCAGGCCGCCGCAGAGGATGCCGACGATCACCTCGCTCACCCGGGCCTGGGCGATGTCGAAGATATGTTGTGGGTCGGTCAGGTTGACGCAGGAGAAGGCGATGATGGCGGCGGTATAGCCCGCCAGGGCGAAACCGTAGGAGACGTTGTTCTGATGGTGGTTGGAGATGTAGGTGCACCCCCCCAGCCAGAGGGCGATAAGCAGGCTGAAGAGCCAGGGATCACCGATGCCAAGGCCGGTGATCATCACCGCCGCCATGGCGCCGATGAGGCTGCCCACCACCCGCCCCAGGCTCTTGCTGATGACGCCCCCCACGGTGGGAAAGCTCACCACGGCGGCGGAGGTCATGGCCCAGTAGGGAGAGTCGAGTTGCAGCACGAACGCCAGCCAGAGCGACAGGCACATGGCCAGGGCATTGCGCAGGGCGTAGCGCCACTGGCCGCCGTTGGCCTTGCCCCAGGGGGTCTGGCGCCAGAGCGAGGGGATCACTCTAGTCCCCTATGGTGATGGTGCAGGTCGTGCCCGCGATCAAG
Organism: Aeromonas sp. QDB25; assembly: GCF_027707725.1. Taxonomy (NCBI): domain Bacteria; kingdom Pseudomonadati; phylum Pseudomonadota; class Gammaproteobacteria; order Aeromonadales; family Aeromonadaceae; genus Aeromonas; species Aeromonas sp. QDB25. The sequence goes on from NZ_JAPCIZ010000018.1 coordinate 7,598, forward strand.
ACCAGATCCGGGGGAATCGCCAGCAGCCTGATCCGCACCGGCACCCGCTGGGCCAGACGCACCCAGGGCACGTTCGGCTTGACGTCGAGTAGCAGCCCCTCACTGCCTTCCAGGCTCTGATCGTGAATGGCGCGCCCTATGCTTTCCACCTCCCCCCTGAGTACCCGATCCCCGCTGTAGAGCACCACCTCGGCCGGTTTGCCGGGGGCGATGTGCCTGAGCTTGGTCTCTTCGAAATAGCCCTGCACATAGAAGGAGTGGGTGTCTATCAGGGCTACCAGGGGCACCCCGGCGGTGGCGTAGTTGCCGACCCTGGCCTGCAGATTGGTGATGTAGCCGTCGCTCGCGGCATGGACCTCGGTCCGGGCAAGGGACCATCTGGCCTGCTCCAGATTGGCCTGGGCCACCTCATAGGCCGCCTTCATCGCCTGGGCATTGAGCCTGGATTCATCCACCGCCTCGGCGGAGATGACGGTGCGGGAGAGGCTCTGGCGACGGTTCGCCTCGTGCTCCGCCTTGTCGAGATCCGACCTGGCCTTGGCCAGGGCCGCGCTGGCGTTGTCCAGCGCGATGCGATAGGGCTCGGGATCCAGGGTGAAGAGCAGGTCCCCCGCCTTCACCAGCTGGTTGTCCTTGACCCCTATCCTGACGATCTTGCCCGACACCTGGGGCGTGATGCTGACCAGCTCGGCCCGCACCTTGCCATCCCGGGTCCAGGGACCCTGCATGTAGTCGTTCCACAGCCACCAGAGCGACACCAGCGCCAGGGCAAAGACCAGCAGGGTGGAGAAGTATTTGAGGGTCGCGAGGGGTGATTTAGCCATGTAGCAATATCCATAGGGCGCCGCTGACGGCGAGGATGAAGAGGGAGAGATCCATCAGCAGGGGGTGCCAGACCTCGCCGCCGTAGAGCCAGTCCCGCAGCAGATGGTGCAGCGGCAGCCAGCCCAGCAGGCCGAGCAGCACGGCCTTGAACAGGGGCGGAAAGTAGAGCGAGGCCCCGAGGATCAGATCCGGCAGCGCTGAAGCAGTCGTCACGGGTGTGCCCCCTGTTGGCAGAGATGGAATGAAGAGAGAGGCCGGGGTCCGCCGGGAGACGGACAGGGCAAGGTTAACACAGCCATGGCGGGGGCTACACAAGCAGATGACCCCCTGAGGCGTCGTCACGGGAGTGGCGCGGCAACACCTCGCCCGTCCTCCCCGCCACCCGTCGGGGCAGTCACCTCGCGTTCAATCGGCTACGGTATCTGCCGGGTGATGCACCCCGTCGCGGGTCGGCACCTCTCCCAGATCGAACGGGTTGACCCCCTCCAGACAGGCGAGGTTGTAGCCATATTCCGCCGGATTGGATCGGCGCTGGTGATGGGTGTAGATGCCGCAGACGCTGCAGAAGTAGTGTTTCGCGGTGCGGGTGTTGAACTGGTAGCAGCGAAGCGCCGCCTCCCCTTGCAGGATGCGGATGCCGGAGAGCGGCACCGAGGCGACGATGGCCCCACGCCGCCGACAGAAGGAGCAGTCGCAGCGGCGCGGATCCACCACGCCATCCGGCAGGGTCAGTTCCAGCACCACGGCGCCGCAGTGGCAGCTCGCCTTGTGTTTCTTCTGGATGGGGGTATTGCCGATGCGTGTGATCATGCTGCCTCCTTGCCGCAGTGTCAGGCTGCGAACCGGTTAATCGAACAGGGTATCCCCCCGCCCCTGCGACAGATGGTCATGCAGGGTGCGCAACTGGGACGCCACCACCCGGTGGCGGGAGAGTTCGGGCAAGGCGTCGATGGGGAAGTACCCCGCCCCTTTGGTTTCATCGGTGTCGGTAAGCAGAGCGCCGCCCGTCACCTCGCACAGGAAGAAGGCCTTGTGGGCATGGGGCAGCTGCGGGGGATGGGGATGCTTGAGCTTGTCGAACAACGCCAGCAGCTGCACCGCCCGACAGACGAGGCCGGTCTCCTCCACCACTTCGCGCACCACGGCGTCCGCAGGCGAATCGCCGATGTCGCACCAGCCCCCCGGCAGAGTCCAGCAACCGTCACTGCGCTCCTGCACCAGCAGGACATGGCCCGCGTCGTTCTGAATGAAGGCCCGCACATCGAGCTTGGGGGTGGGATAGCCGCTGTCGAGGGCAATCCAGTCGCCGATGGCATCGGGGGCCAGCTCACTCTGGCTGGCGATGAGCGTCACCGTGGCCGCTCGCAGCGCCTCGAAGCGGGCGATGTCGAAGGGATCGCGGGAGTAGGTGAGCCCCGCCTGGGCCGTGGCCAGCACCTGTTCGAGGAAGGCGGCCAACGGCAGTTGCATGGCTAGAGCCCGAGGAAACGGACGATCTGGGCGGGGTAGCGCTCGAAGCCTGTGAAGGCGTGATCGCCGCCACACTCCAGGGAGAGACGGGCAAAGCGGTATTCGTCCAGCGCCTTGCGATAGTCGAGCACCTCGTCCTCCTGCTGTTGCAGCACCCAGAGCCGCTCCGGGGCGGTCACCGGCACCGCCAGCGCTCTCAGCTCGTCCATGTGCCCGGGCAGCAGTTCATAGCGTTCGCCGCTGTAGGGGTTGGTCTGGGGGCCGAGGTAGTCGCAGAGCAGCTCGTGGGGGCGCACCGCCGGGTTGATGAGGGCGGCGCGGCAACCGTACATCTCGCTCACTCGCGTGGCCATGAAGCCACCGAGGGAGCTGCCCACGGCGCCCAGTCGCAGGGCGCTGCCGTGGCGGGCCTTCAGGTCGGCGATGGCCTGCTCGATGGCAGCCCAGGCGGCCGCCGGGGTGTTGGGCTGGGCCGGGATCACCACCTCGATATCGGGCCTGTTCTCTGCCACCCAGGCCGCCATCTGCTGCGCCTTGGCCGAGCCGGGGGATGAATTGAAACCGTGCAGATAGAGCAGGACGGGCTTCATGGCAACCCCTCAGTAACCGGTGGCATTGGGGTCGGGCACGAACTGGCCCAGCGGCAGGCGCCACACCTGACTCGCCACCCGGCCATCCGGGTGCAGGGTGAGGTAGCGCCAGCCCGGGCCGGATTCGTCCAGTGCGAAACCGTCGGAGAGCGGCTTGAACTGGATGCAGGTAGAGGGGCTGGCGATGAGCCGCACTCCGTGGTGCACCTCGTCAAACTCCTGATGGACGTGGCCGAACAGGATGGTCTTCTGCTGCGGGTGGCGGGCCAGCACGGCGAACAGGTCGTCGGCATTCTTGAGGTTGTGCTGATCCAGCCAGGCGCAGCCCACCGGCACCGCCTGATGGTGCAGGGCGATGAGGGCGTGGCGCTCGGGATGCTGGCGCAGGGCCTGATCCAGGGCCGCCAGCTGGTGATCCCCCAGCACCCCGTGGGGTTTGCCGCGCACCTGGGTATCCAGCAGGATCACCTGCCAGTGCTCGCCTACCAGCTGCTTGGCCTCGCTGATGCCGGCCGCATGGAGGTATTCGGTCATCAGGGGGCCGTCGTCGTGGTTGCCGGGCAACCAGTAGATGGGGCGAGCCAGGGGCGCCATCATGGAGGCGAAGCGCTGGTAGGACTCCGGGCTGTGATCCTGGGAGAGATCCCCGGTGGCGAGGATGAGATCGAACGGGTGCTCGTTGGCCTGCACCCGCTCCAGCACGGCGGCCAGACTCTGCGCCGTGGGCACGGCCAGCAGCCGCCCCTCGGCACTGGCGAAGAGATGGGTATCGGTAATCTGTAACAGGCGCACACTGCCGTCCGGCGCCTGAGGTAGCTCTGTTTCCAAAATCACGCTTCTTTTTTATGGGTTCGACTAGAGGATGTTAATCAGGCTGGTGCCGTGTTTGAGACAAAATCTCAACCAATCGGCCAAGAATAGATTTACCTGCTCCTTTTCATCCCTGTGATGCATTTTTTGATTGGGATAATCATAACGTGGTTGCAACATTGAAATCTGTTGCGCCGCACACACTTCCGCCATTCGCACATCATGATACAAACGAATCTCTATCCGGGCTTGCAAGTAGCTCGGCAATTCGGGGTTGTGCTGGGCCAGGATCACCTGGCTGGTGAAGCGGCTCTCCTCTGTCACCGTGAGCTGGAACTGCAGGCCGTTGCCGACCTGATAGCGGCGCTCGGCACCTACGCTGCCGCCGGGCGGCAACAGTTTCATCAGCGCCATGTAATTGACCTCGCAGGTACGCTGCAAGGACATCAAATCAGGCACATAGCGCTTCATCGGGCTCTGGACTAATGACATGTCGCGGCTCCCTCAATCAGGGTCCATGAGGGGTGGACCCACTGCACAGTGTTCCAGTCGGACACAGGGCACCTGACCCGGGTCTGAACGAGCGTCACCTCAGCGCCCCGCCAGCCAGCGTGCCCGCAGCTCGCCGTGATTCAGGGCCAGCCACTGCAGGGCGATGACGGAGGCAGCATTGTCGATGCGCCCCTCTTTGAGCCAGGCATAGGCCTGCTCGCGGCTCACTACGTGGACCCGGATGTCTTCCCCCTCTTCCGCCAGACCGTGGATCCCCTTGGCCTGACTGGCATCCACCTCGCCCACGAACACCTCGATGCGCTCGGTGCTGCCACCCGGGCTCACCAGATAGCTGATGGCGTGTTCGCAGCGTCCCACCTCGATCCCTGCCTCTTCCACCGCTTCGCGCCGCACCACTGCCTCGGCGGTCTCCCCTTCATCGATGATGCCGGCCACCAGCTCCAGCAGCCAGGGGGTGGCGCTGGTCTCCATAGCGCCGATGCGAAACTGCTCCACCAGCACGATCTCGTCCCGCACCGGATCATAAGGCAGCAGGGCGGCGGCATGGCCACGTTCGAACAGTTCCCGGACGATGGGGGCGTTCCAGCCACCGGCAAACAGCCTGTGTTGCAGGCGGTAGACATTCACCTTGAAGAAGCCATTATATCCAGCTGATTTTTCAATGATTTTCACATCATCGCTGGAGTAGTGGCAGGTTTGAGGCAAGGCTTGCTGTGACATTCGAGACTCCTGCCAGCTTGACTTGGCTTGGTTTGACCATAATATTCGGGGGCGTGAATGAACATTCATTCACTCGCTCTCGCCGACGATGAGGGAAGGATTTTAGCAGCCACAGGGCATTTGGCTAGGCGCGTTGCCGAGAAAACTCGCCCCGGACCTTGACGTTTCCGCAGCTGGAAAAGAGACAGTTCGCAATGAAATCTGCTTATAGTAGAGTGGTTAAGCTGAAATCAAGCTTGGTCGGTGACAATCCCCCCTTCATCCAGCGGACAGCTTTGGGTTGATACAAAAGGTTAAAACTATCATATGAAAAGAACACTCTTGTCAGTCATGGTGATGCTGGGTGTGAGCGGCACCGCTCATGCCGAAAACCTGCTCGATATTTACCAACAGGCCCAGATCAAGGACACCCAGCTGCTGGAATCCAAGGCCAAGCGGGACCAGGCCTTCGAGAAGATCAACGAATCCCGTGCAGCCCTGCTGCCCCAGATCAACCTGGGCGCCGGCCTGAACTACCTGCAAAACAAGAACGACACCATGACCAACACGGGCGCTACCGGCTCCGTGACCCTGGATCAATCCATCTACCGTCGCAGCAACTGGGTCAACCTGGATCTGACCGAGAAGAGCGCCACCCAGTCCGACGTGGCCTACAACCTCGAGTACCAGAACCTGATGCTGCGTACCGCCCAGGCCTACTTCGACGTGCTTAAGGCCATGGATACCCTGGAGTTCGTGCGTGCCAACAAGACCGCGGTCGAGCGTCAGCTTGAACAGACCCAGCAGCGCTTTGAAGTGGGCCTGACCGCCATCACCGACGTGCACGAGGCCGAGGCCGAGCGCGATCAAGCGCTGGCGGACGAGATCAATGCCGAGAACACCCTGGACAACAGCTACGAGAGCCTGCGCGAGCTGACCGGTATCGACCACCGTCAACTGGACGTACTCAACACCGATCGCTTCAGCCCGCAGAAGACCGCGTTCAACTCCGACAAGTGGCTGGAGCTGGCCCTGGACAAGAACCTGGAGCTGCACAGCGCCCGCATCGGCAAGGACATCGCCAAGGAGCAGATCGATCTGGCCAAGACCGGTCATGAACCGACCCTGGATCTGGGCGCCGGCCTGAACGCCGGTTACAACGATTACAAGGACGAGATCCGCAACCCCGAGAGCAACAGCAATCAGGGCAACATCGGCCTGAACTTCAAGCTGCCCATCTACACCGGCGGGGCCACCACCTCCCAGGTCAAGCAGGCACAGTTCAACTACGTGGCCGCCAGCGAACAGCTCGAGCGCAGCTTCCGCTCGGTGCAGAGCACGGTCCGCTCCTCCTACAACAACGTGAACGCCAGCATCGGCTCGGTCCGCGCCTACAGCCAGTCCGTCATCTCCGCCGACAGCGCCCTGAAGGCGACCGAGGCCGGTTACGAGGTGGGTACCCGCACCATCGTCGACGTGCTGGACTCCACCCGCAAGCTGTATCAGGCCAAGCAGAAGCTCTCCGAGGCCCGCTACAACTACATCCTCAGCATCCTCTCCCTCAAGCAGGCCGCCGGCATCCTGGAGCAGAAGGATCTGGAAGAGGTGAACCAGGGTCTGATGCCCGCCGCCCAGGTCACCAAGAAGTCCTGAGCCAGGCGCACACCATGAGAAAAGGCGACCCCGGGGTCGCCTTTTTCATCTCTGTTCGCCGCTGGAAGTGCGTTGGTCGGGGCCTGCCAGGCAGCGGCCATGTCACCGACCCGGCAGCCCCATCAAAAAACCCGGCCTTGGCCGGGTTTTACGCTTATCCGCGCTCGCGGATGGTCTTGATGATGTCGGTGGTGGAGCAGCCGTCCTCGAAGTTCAGCACCCGCACCTCGCCGCCATTGGCGGTCACCTCGGCGTAACCGGCGATCTCTTCGGGCTTGTAGTCGCCCCCCTTGACCAGGAGGTCTGGCAGGATCTCGGCGATCAGACGCTGGGGAGTGTCTTCGCTGAAGGGGACCACCCAGTCCACGGCACCCAGGGCCGCCAGCACAGTCATACGGCGCTCGGTCGGGTTGACCGGGCGACCCGGCCCCTTGAGGCGACGCACGGACTCGTCGGTGTTCACCGCCACGATCAGGCGATCCCCCAGCTTGCCCGCATTGGCCAGATAGGAGACATGACCCGCGTGCAGAATGTCGAAGCAGCCGTTGGTCATCACCACCTTCTCGCCGCGCAGACGGGCGGCCTGGACGGCCACCTTGAGCTGGGCCTCGGACATGACGCCAAAACCGGTCTCCTGCTCGGTGTAGAGGGCGTTGGCCAGCTCCACCGGGCTCACGGTGGAGGTCCCCAACTTGCCGACCACGATACCGGCGGCGGTGTTGGCCAGGGCGCAGGCCTCGTCCAGACTCTTGCCCGCGGCAAGGGAAGTCGCCAGGGTGGAGATGACGGTGTCACCGGCACCGGTGACGTCATAGACCTCGTGGGCCTGGGCCGGCAGGTGCAGCTCGGGCTGCCCTTCGCGGATCAGGGTCATGCCGTTCTCGGAACGGGTGACCAGCAGAGCGTCCAGCTCGAAGCGCTTGACCAGCTCCAGCCCCCTGGCGACCAGATCTTCTTCCCCCTTCACCTTACCCACCACGGCCTCGAACTCGGACATGTTGGGGGTCAGCAGGGTGGCACCGCGGTACTTCTCGAAATCGGTCCCCTTGGGGTCGACCAGCACGGGGATGCCGGCGGCGCGGGCACGCCGGATCATGCCGGGCACATCGTTGAGGGCGCCCTTGCCGTAGTCGGAGAGGATCATCACGTCCGCCTGGGGCAGCGCCTGCTCCACCTTGCCCATCAGCAGGCTGGCATCCACGTCGTGGAAGGCCTCTTCGAAGTCGAGGCGCAGCAGTTGCTGGTTGCGGGACAGCACCCGCAGCTTGGTGATGGTCGGATAGTCGGTCAGGCGCACGAAATCACAGGCCACCTTGACCCCGGCCATCTGGCTGGCGAGGGCATCGGCGGCTTCATCCTGACCGGTCAGGCCCAGCAGCACGGCCTGGGCGCCGAGGGCGGCGGAGTTGAGCGCCACGTTGGCGGCGCCGCCCGGACGCTCCTCGATGTGCTCGACCTTGACCACGGGGACCGGTGCCTCGGGGGAGATCCGGCCGGTAGGGCCATGCCAGTAGCGATCCAACATGACATCGCCAACGACCAGGATGCGGGCTTTTTCAAACTCGGGCAGGGTGATTTTCATCTGTATCGGCTCTCAAAACCTGAAAAATTCAGCGGCCGATTTTATCACACTCTTTTCCGGGGCGTGAAAAAAGCACGGCCCTGCCCCCTGACGCCCCCTCTGACCAGATGACGGCGATTCGCGCCCGCCCCCGCTTTTCGGATAGAATCCTCCACATGCGAGTGACCGCATCCGCGCCGGGCCACCCCACACAGGCCCCCCGGTTCGGTCGGACTCCCCCCTTTGCCTTTGCGAACAAGAGACTCTTCATGGCCCAAGAACACGCTCCCCGCCTCGAACCCCGTCTGTTCCATCCCCGTTACTGGGGGAGCTGGCTGGGCCTCTCCCTGCTCTGGCTGCTGGTGTTGCTGCCCTGGCGCAGTCAGATGTGGCTGGGCCGCCAGCTCGGCACCCTGGCCCGCAAGCTGCTGAAATCCCGCGTCAAGATTGCCCGCCGCAACCTGGAGCTGGCGATGCCCGAACTCAGCCGGGATGAGCGCGAAGCCCTCCTGGTGCAGAACTTCGAGAGCGTGGGTTGCGCCATCTTCGAGGTGGGCATGGCCTGGTTCTGGCCAGACTGGCGGATGCGCCGCCTGATGAAGGTGGAAGGGGAAGAGCACGTCATCAACGCCATGGAGAAGGGCCAGGGGATGCTGCTGCTCTCCTGCCACTTCCTCACCCTTGAGCTCAATGCCCGCTGCTTCGGCCTGGTGCGCCCCGGGGTCGGCGTCTATCGCCCCAACACCAATCCGGTGCTGGAGTACGCCCAGTACCACGGTCGCTGCGCCTCCAACAAATACCTGGTGGACCGGATGGACGTGAAGGGGATGATCAAGGCGCTGCGCAACGGCGACGCCCTCTGGTATGCACCGGATCACGACTACGGCAGCCATGCCAGCGTCTTCGTGCCCTACTTCGCGGTGGAGCAGGCCGCCACCATCACGGGTACCGCCACCCTGGCCCGGGTGAAGAACACCGTCACCCTGCCCTGCTACAACATCCGCACCCGGGAGGGCTACACCCTGCATATCGGGGCCCCGCTCGCGGACTACCCGAGCGGTGACGACATGGCGGATGCCAGCCGCGCCAATCGCGAGATTGAAGCCGCCGTGCGCAAGGCGCCGGAGCAGTACATGTGGCTGCACCGCCGCTTCAAGACCCGCCCCAATCCGGACGATCCCGGCTACTACTGATGCCCTCTCGCCCCGTCGACCGGGCAAGTCCAGACGACAGGACAGGATGGCACCACGCCCCATGAAAAAGCCCTCGCACTGCGAGGGCTTTTTTGTTGGCTGCCAGCGTCTGCCTTACTGGCGGATCAGGCGGTAGATGGCGTAGCCGGGGTGCTTGGCGTCATCCATCGGCAGGGTGGACTGGTACGACAGATCCGCCCCCGCCAGGGCCTTGGCCTCGTCGGTCGGCGAGGAGTAGAGGCGCACGTCCACGTTGGCGGGCAGGGCCTTCATGTGCCAGTTGTTGTTGGCCGCCGGGCTGAAGCCGGCCGGGTTGTCCGCAGACTGGGCCTTCAGGTACTGGGCGATGATCTCCCGCGTCTCGAAGGGATCTTCATGGACGATGTTGCTGCCGTCGATGCCCGGGAAGTGGCCGCCGCCGCTGGCGCGGTAGTTGTTGGTCACCACGTAGAACTTCTGGGCCGGGTCCACGGGCTGGCCGTTGAAGGTGAGGCCGCTGATGCGCTGGCCGTCGCTCACCTTGACCCCGTCCTTGCTGTAGCGGGCCGGCTGGGTGATGTCCACCTCGTAGCTGACCCCGTCAATCACATCGAAGTTGTAGGTGGGGAAGCTCTCGTTCACCAGCCACTGCACCTCTGTCTTGCCGGTGTCGATCTGGTTGAACTGGCCAGCGCTCATCTCCAGCCACTCCTTGACGGTGGCCCCGTTCACCTCGACCACCTGCAGGGTGTTCGGATAGATGTAGAGGTCGGAGACGTTGCGCAGGGAGATGTCACCCTGGGCCACGTAGGTAAAGTCGTTGATGCCGTTGCGACCGCCACGGAAGGGGGCCGCCACCGACAGGATGGGGTAGGACTCCTTGAGCAGACCGTCTTGTTGCAACTGCTCCGCGTGGCGGCGCTGGGCATCGCTCACCAGCTGCACCGAGGGGTCGTCCTGTACCAGGGCGAAGAAGCTGTGGATGGGGGAGGTGATCTTGCCGAGCGGCTCGTCCAGCCACTGGTTGGTGGCGTCGTGGTCGGCCTGTACCAGGTCCACCACCCGCTGATCCACCGCACTGCCCTCGCTGGCGTCTATCTTGCGCAGGCTGGCCTGGCTCTGCTTCACCTGCCACTTGCCGTCCACCTGCTCCAGCTTGAGGTCGATGATGCCGAGGTGGTTGCCCCAGTAACCGGGCATCACGGTGGGGATGCCGCTCAGGGTGCCAGCCTGGTTGTCCACCTCCGGCAGATCCGGGAAGTCCCCGGGGAAGTTCTTGTGGGCGTGGCCCAGCATCAGGGCGTCCACCCCCTTCACCTTGGCCAAGTGCCAGGCGGAGTTCTCCATCATGGCCTCGTAGCTGCTGGCATTGATGCCGGTGTGAGCCACCACCACCACGATGTCGGCGCCCTTGGCGCGCAGCTCGGGCACATAGTGATTGGCGGTCTCGACCATGTCGGCCACCACCACCTTGCCCTCCAGATGACGCTTGTCCCACTGCAGCACCTGGGGCGGGGTCAGCCCCAGGATGCCCACCTTGACGCGCTGGCGCTGGCCCTTGTCATCGGTCACCTCGCGCTCCAGCAGCAGATAGGGGGTGAACTTGTTGCCGCTCCAGTCTATTTGTCCCTTGGCATCGCGCTTGAAGGCCCCCGCCTCGAACACGTTGGCGTTCACATAGGGGAAGTCGGCTCCCGCCAGTACCTTGCCAAGGTAGTCCAGGCCGTAGTTGAACTCGTGGTTGCCCAGGTTGCCCGCGTCGTAGCCCAGCTCGTTCATCGCCTTGAACACCGGGTGCGCCTGCTTCTCGAGGTAGCCAGCACCGGACTGCTCGAAGATGTAGTCCGCCAGCGGCGTGCCCTGAATGAGGTCGCCGTTGTCGAGCAGCAGGTTGTTGGGGTTCTCGGCGCGGGCGGCGCGGATCAGCAGGGCGGTGCGGGAGAGGCCGAACTTGCGATCCTCCTTGTTCTGGTAGTAGTCGTACCCCAGCACGTTGGAGTGGATGTCGGAGGTCTGGATCAGGCGCAGGGAGACGGTCCCCGGCTGCGCCTTGCTGTCATTCTCGTTGCTGCAGGCAGACAGCAGCACGATGGCGGCAATAGCCCCCAGCTTCATGGTGTTATTCACTGTTTTTTCCCTTTTATTATGAGTAACGCTTTACCAGCGCCGGGAATTTAACAGACGAATATGTCAGCAGATGGCACCGGGACTCATTTTTATGAAGCCCGGCACAAAAATAGCCTCATGAGGCCAATATGGCACCCAATGCCAGCTTGGCCGCCAGCACCAGCATGATGAGACCTACAACAAGATCAATGGCTTGCTGCACCCGGCCCCGGGCAAGCCAGGGGGAGAGTGCCGCCGCCCCGAACGCCAGTCCGTAGAACCAGACCAGGGAAGCCAGCATGGCCCCCGCCGCGAAGGCAGGTCTGAGCTCCTCGGCAAACTGGCTGCCGAAGGAGCCAAGCAACATCAGGGTATCCAGGTAGACGTGGGGATTGAGCAGGGTCACTCCGAGGGTCATGGCCAGCACGCTCTTGACCCCCATCAACCGGGGCGAGTCCGCCAGGGCCGCCTCCTGGCCGCGCCAGGCACTGCGCAGGGAACGGATACCGAACCAGCCGAGGAAGAGCACGCCGCCCCAGGTCAACAGGGCCAGGCCGATCGGGCTGGCCGCCAGCAGGTTGGCCCCGCCGAACACCCCGATGCCGATCAGCACGAGATCGCACAGGCAGCAGAGGGTCGCCGTCAGCAGGTGGTGATTGCGGTGAATGCCCCGGCTCAGCACGAAGGCATTCTGGGCCCCGATGGGGATGATCATGGCAAGGCCGAGGGTAAAGCCTTGCAGGGTGGTGGCGAACATGGAGATGCGTTCCTGTGAAAGTGAGAAACGCACTATAAGGGGGCACGGGTAATCAGAGAAATTCATTCATTTTCTGATGCATTCATAAAACTGATGAAAACCGGGCCGAAACCACACAAAGAAGGTTGTCAATTGCAGGATCTGACAATTGTGGGGTCACAGCCCCACCCCGAGAATCGGCGGCAGGATGGGACGGCGCAGGACAGCGGTGATGGCGACAGAGGGGATGCCGGGCGACGAGCCGGTGCCGCCGGGCCTGTATTCACTGCAGCAGGGAGGGGAAGTTGGTGACCACCACCTGCTCCAGGTTCGGCAGCAGGATGCCGCTGCTCACCCCCTTGGCGATGGCCTGGTAGCGGTTCATCGACCCTGTCTTGCGGGTGACCTGATTGAGGTGGTAGTTCACGGTGCGCTCCGTGATGCCGAGGATGCAGGCGATCTCCCCCGATGTCTTCCCTTCGCTGGCCCAGAACAGGCACTCGGTCTCCCGCTCCGTCAGGGGCTCCTGGGGATCGTCCTCCCTCATGCTCTGGCGCACGATCCGGATCGCCGCCTCGAAGATGTAGTTGGACATCCAGGAGAGGATGGGCGAGGACTCCAGCATCAGATCGCTCGACGCCCGCTCCCGGGTGATGAAAGAGAGTATGCCGTTCTCCCCCGCCGCCCCGTGCAGCGGGAACGAGATGCCGTTGCGCAACCCGAATTCCGCCGCCAGCCCCATCACATCCATGCTCCCCTCTTGCAGGAAGCGCGCCTTCTCGTCCAGCCGGTTCCAGTAGATGGGCAGGGTCTGCCTGCGGGCGAGCTGGATGATGGGATCGCAGGCCAGCATGTTGTTCAGGGTGTAGGCCTGTACCCAGGAGTCGGGGCACTGGTTGAACAGCACCACCTTGGGCCTTTGCATCGACATGGGCAGGATGAGGGCGAAGCGGTAGTAGTCGTAACCCATTCCCAGGGTGAAGCGGCCGATGAGCTCGGACAACCGGTTGCCATCGGTCACCAGCGTGAAATGTTCCAGATACTCAAGCAGTTGGTCGCGTGTCATAGGCAAGCCTCCCCTGGCCAAGGCCTTGGATTATAGCGCCTAACCATGAAATGGAGAGACATGAATGCTTGTTTTCAAAGGAAAATTGAAAGAACACCCCAGATGGGAGGTCGAAAACGAGCTCTACCGATTTCGCAACCGCGTCTTCTCCGATCGACTCGGTTGGGACGTGGAATCCCGCCGTGGCCTGGAGCGGGACAACTTCGACAAGCCCGACACCCACTGGGTGCTGATTGAAGACAAACAGGGGCTGTGCGGCTGCATCCGCCTGCTCAGCTGCGCCCAGGATTACATGCTGCCCAGCATCTTCCCCACCGCCCTCGCTGGCGAAGCCCCGCCGCGCGGCAACGACGTGTGGGAGCTGACCCGCCTCGCCATCGACACCGACCGGGCCCCTCGCCTGGAGAACGGCATCAGCGAACTCACCTGCGTCATCTTCCGCGAGGTGCTGGCCTTCGCCAGGGAGCAGGGGATCCGCGAGCTGGTGGCCGTGGTCAGCCTGCCGGTGGAGCGCATCTTCCGCCGCCTCGGCCTGCCCATCGAGCGCCTCGGCCATCGCCAGGCGGTGGATCTGGGGGCCGTGCGCGGAGTCGGCATCCGCTTCCACCTGGACGAGCGTTTCGACCGCGCCGTCCATCGCCCCCTGCAGGGCCATTACCGGCCGGCGGGGGATGCTCTGCTCGCCGTCATCTGAGCAAAAAAAGTCCCGGGACCGGCCCGGGATTCAAGACGCTCGCTATGATCCGTTTCCACCCCATGCAAAAACGGACCGGGCGAGTATCTTATGAATCTCATGCCAGGACTACTGTCACATCTCACAGGGGCGGCCCCGGGCACGGGCCCCCTCCATGGGGGCGGTCGGGTTGTCCTCTGGCGCTCCCTTGAGTAGCATTCTTGCTGAACTCCCTTTTTTCATAAGGAATGCTGATGAAAACGCTGGACTACAAGCTGCTGCTGGCCCTGGACGCGGTGATCCGGGAGCAAAACTTCGAGCGTGCCGCCCAGCGCCTGCACATCACCCAGTCCGCCATCTCCCAACGCATCAAGCAGCTGGAGCAGCAGTTTGCGGAGCCGCTCATCATCCGCAGCCAGCCGCTGCAGGCCACGGGGCTCGGCCAGAAGCTGCTGGCCCACTATCGCCAGGTGCGCCAGCTGGAGCTGGAGCTGGCCGGCGAGCTCTCCCCCGACGAGCCCAGGGCCCCCATCCGGGTCAGTATCGCCGTCAATGCCGACAGCCTGGCTACCTGGTTCCTGCCCGCCCTGGCGCCGCTGCTGGAGCAATACCCCATCGAGCTGAACCTGCTGGTGGATGACGAGAGCCGCACCCTGGACCGGGTGCGCGAGGGGCAGGCGTTCGGCGCCGTCAGCCTGCAACCCCAACCGCTGGCGGGCTGCTGCGTCGACGAACTCGGCGAGATGCGCTATCTGCTCACCGCCAGCCCCGCCTTCGTCGCCCGCCACTTCCCGAACGGCCTCACGGCGGCAGCCCTGGCCAAGGCGCCGGCGGTGGCCTTCGATCAGCGCGACGACATGCACATCAGCTACATGGCCCGTCATTTCGCCCTCCCCCCCGGTGGCTACCCCTGCCACACGGTGCGATCCTCCGAGGCCTTCGTCGCCATGGCGGAGCAGGGGCTGGCCTGCTGCCTCATCCCGGAATTGCAGATCCGCCAGCAACTGGAAGAGGGGCGCCTGCTCGATCTCAACCCGGATCACCACCTGGTCGAGCAGCTCTACTGGCACCGCTGGGTGCTGGAGCGGGGGCTGCACAAGCAGATATCCCAGCGCCTTATCCAGCAGGGGCGACGGGCACTGCAACCCCGTTGAGGGGGCCATTCACCTTGGCTTTGGGGGGGTAAAAACGTATAGTGCTGGGCGATTAACCATCAGGTCTCCACTCAGGTTCCCCATTTATGTTCCAAGACAATCCGCTGCTGGCCCAGCTCAAGCAACAAATCCGCGAAAACATCCCCAAGAAAGAGGGTGTGATCCGCGCCTCCGATCGGGGCTTCGGCTTCCTGGAGGTCGATGAGAAGACCAGCTATTTCGTGCCGCCTCCCTACATGAAGAAGGTGATGCACGGTGACCGGGTGAGCGCCCTGATCCGCACTGAAAAAGAGAAAGAGGTGGCCGAGCCGGATGCCCTGCTGGAGCAGGCCGTCACCCGCTTCGTCGGCCGCGTCAAGATGTTCCGCGACCGCCTCAACGTGGTGCCCGACCACCCCCTCATCAAGGACGCCATCAAGGCCCGCGCCAAGAAGGGTCTGGACGAGAAATCCTTCAAGGAAGGGGACTGGGTGGTCGCCACCCTCAAGCGCCATGCCCTGGTAGACGGCAACTTCTCCGCCGAGATCACCCAGCTCATCGCCACCCAGGAAGATCACAACGTGCCCTGGTGGGTGGTGCTGGCGCGCCACAACCTGGCCCAGATTGAACCGGCGGACCTGCCGGAGTGGAAGGTGATCGAAGAGGAAGAGCTGCCCCGCCGGGATCTGACCCAGGTTCCCTTCTTCACCATCGACGGTGCCAAGACCAAGGACATGGACGATGCCCTGGCCATCACCAAGCTGGAGAACGGCTGGGAGCTGCTGGTGGCCATCGCCGACCCGACCGCCTATGTGGCCGAGGGGAGCGAGCTGGACAAGGAGGCCGCCCAGCGCGCCTTCACCGTCTACATGCCGGGGCGCAACGTACCCATGATCCCGCGCACCCTCTCCGACGAGCTCTGCTCCCTGAAAGAGGGCGAGGAGCGCAACACCCTGTGCGCCCGTCTGCTCATCGCCGAGGACGGCCTGCTGCTGGAGGAGACCGAGTTCTTCGCCGCCCGCATCAATTCCCATGCCCGTCTCAGCTATGACGACGTCTCCGACTGGGCCGAGCACGGCAAAGCGCTGGATATCGACGCCGGCGTCCTGGCCCAGCTGCCCCTGATGAAGGCGATGACGGAGGCCCGCATCAAGTGGCGCACCGAGCACGCCCTGGTGTTCCCGGACAGACCCGACTACGACTTCGAGCTGGGTGAAGACGGCGAAGTGCTGGCTATCCACGTGGAGCCGCGCCGCATCGCCAACCGCATGGTGGAAGAGTCGATGATCGCCGCCAACATCTGCGCCGGCCGCGTGCTGGGCAAAGAGGTCGGCTACGGCATCTTCAACGTCCACACCGGCTTTGACGAGGAGTCCCTGGACGGCGCCATCGAGCTGCTCAAGACCGCCGAGGCCCCGTTCGAGAAGGAAGAGATCGCGAGTCTCTCCGGCTTCTGCGCCCTGCGCCGCTGGATAGACAACCTGGACACCCGCTGGCTGGACGGCAAGATCCGCCGCTTCCAGAGCTATGCCCTGATGTCCGCCGAACCGGGTGCCCACTACGGCCTGGGTCTGGATGCCTACGCCACCTGGACCTCCCCCATCCGCAAATACGGCGACATGGTCAACCATCGCCTGCTCAAGGCGGTCATCGCCGGCAAGACCCCGGGTGAACGCCCCAGCCTGGAGCTGACCGAGCACCTGACCGCCTGCCGCCGCCTGCACCGCATGGTGGAGCGCGACATCGGCGACTGGCTCTATGTGCGCTACCTCAAGGCCGATGCGGGCACCGACAAGGTGTTCAACGCCGAGATCATCGACGTGATGCGCGCCGGCCTCAAGCTGCGTCTGCAGGAGAACGGCGCCGTGGTGTTCATGCCCGCCCGCCATATCCTGGACAACAAGGATCGGCTGGAGTGCAACTGGGACAACGGCCGCGTCTATCTGGACAAGACCGAGGTGGTCTACGAGCTCGGCCAGATCATCGAGGTGAAGCTGACCGAGGCGGTGGAAGAGACCCGCTCCCTCATCGCCAAGCCGGCGGTGGATCTGGTGCCGGGTCCGGCGCCGGTGGCCCCTGCCAGCGAGGCCGATGCCGCGCCCGCCGACGAGGCCCCCAAGGCGCAGTGATCCCCCTGCTTGTCTGCTCTGCAAAAGCCCGCATCCCGCGGGCTTTTTTTTATGGCTGCGCTGCGCGGGCAGACGGGATGGGAGACCCGCTCGCAGGCCCCTGCCTGCGTCGCTACCGGCAGGGAGGAGCGAGACGGGAACGGATCAGGATCCACCCCCCGGGCGTCACAAGAGGCCTTGTCGGAACCGATCCTCTCGGGGGAAAAACTGAAAGTGGGTTACAAAATAAATGATTCATTGATGATTAACGATGAACTGCGGCATATCCATCGTCATTACTTGCGAATACGAGGCGACAAACCATGACTCATTTGAGTGCAAAATTTGGTTTTGTGACGACAGTCACATTGACACCGTATTTGCGCAAACCACAAAACGAGACATCAATCACAAAAAATTGACACCCAGAAGCGAGAAGATCGAAATGTAGCCGAAATACAGCGACTGACTGTGATCTTCATCACTATGCCGGGAGGGGGGAGGTCGGGGTATTTGAGATCCAGGTCACAAGACACCCCGTTTTCAGCCTAATTTGATCACAAGCTGGTAGATTGAAGTTGCTTAGACGACTGGGATGGGAGTTCGGCAAAACTCGTCATCCCGACTACCACTTTTAATCACACAGGCTTAAAACGGGGTCCCGACATGTTATCACCGGATACCAAAGTCAAGATACAGAATTTTGGACGCTTCCTGTCCAATATGGTCATGCCCAACATAGGCGCCTTCATCGCCTGGGGCTTCATCACCGCCCTCTTCATCCCCACTGGCTGGCTGCCCAATGAAACCTTGGCCAAGCTGGTCGGTCCCATGATCACCTACCTGCTGCCGCTGCTCATCGGCTATACCGGCGGCAAGCTGATCGGGAGTGACCGGGGTGCCGTGGTCGGTGCCATCACCACCATGGGCGTCATCGTGGGGACCGACATCCCCATGTTCATGGGCGCCATGATGGTCGGCCCGCTGGGTGGCTGGGCCATCAAGCGCTTCGACAAGGCGATGGAAGGTCGCGTCAAGAGCGGCTTCGAGATGCTGGTGAACAACTTCTCCGCCGGCATCATCGGCATGTTGCTCGCCATTCTTGCCTTCTTCGTCATCGGTCCCTTCGTCAAGGTGCTCTCCGGCGTGCTGGCGAGCGGTGTCGGCTTCCTGGTGGACAACCACATGCTGCCCCTCACCTCCATCTTCGTCGAGCCGGCCAAGATCCTGTTCCTGAACAACGCCATCAACCACGGCATCTTCTCGCCGCTCGGGATCCAGCAAGCTACCGAGCAGGGCCGCTCCATCTTCTTCCTGATCGAAGCGAACCCGGGTCCGGGCATGGGCGTGCTGCTGGCCTACATGGTGTTCGGCCGTGGCGCCGCCAAGCAGTCCGCAGCCGGTGCGTCCATCATCCACTTCTTCGGCGGCATCCACGAAATCTACTTCCCGTACGTGCTGATGAACCCGCGCCTCATCCTGGCGGTGATCGCAGGCGGCATGACCGGGGTCTTCACCCTGACCCTGTTCAACGCAGGTCTCGTCTCCCCCGCCTCCCCGGGCTCCATCTTCGCCGTGCTGCTGATGACGCCGAAAGCCTCCCTCATCGGGGTGCTGCTCTCCATCGTCGCCTCTGCCACCGTCTCCTTCCTGGTCGCCGCCGTATTCGTCCGTGCCCAGCAGCCGGAAGCCGACGAGGCCGATGCCCTGGGTGAAGCCACCCGCAAGATGAAGGCCATGAAGGGTACCAAGCCGGAGACCACCGCCGCCAAGAAGCCGGAAACCGAGCTGACCGCAGTGCGCAACATCGTCGTCGCCTGCGATGCGGGCATGGGCTCCAGCGCCATGGGCGCCGGCATGCTGCGCAAGCGGGTGCAGGCCGCCGGTCTCGACATCAGCGTCACCAACCGTGCCATCAACAACCTGGACGATCAGGTGGATCTGGTCATCACCCACAAGGATCTCACCGACCGTGCCCGTCGCCATGCGCCGCATGCACAGCACATTTCGCTGACCAACTTCCTCGACAACGCCCTCTATCAGGAGCTGGTGCAGAACCTCAGCCTGGCCAACGCGGCCAACGATGACGTCGCCAACCCGCAACTGCTGGTGGCGGCCAACGACGACAGCTACGAGCCCCAGGAGCCGGAAGTCTTCACCCTTAGCCTGCAGGACGTGCACCTGGGCCTCAAGGCCGATAGCAAGGAAGCCGCCATCGTGACCGCCGGCAAGCTGCTGGCCGAGCGAGGCTATGTGGCACCGGACTACGTCGACGCCATGCTGGAGCGCGAACAGCTGGTCTCCACCTACCTCGGCGAATCCATCGCCGTGCCCCACGGCACCATCGCCGCCAAGGAGCACGTGAAGCGTACCGGCATCGTCATCTGCCAGTACCCGGCCGGAGTCGCCTTCGGCGAGGGCGCCGATGAAGTGGCGCGCCTGGTCATCGGCATTGCCGCCCGCAACGATGAACACATACAGGTCATAACCCGCCTGACCAATGCACTGGATGAGCCCGGTCTCGTCGACCGTCTGGCCAGCACCCAGGATCCCCAGGAGTTCCTGGATCTGCTGGGGGCCGAGCAGGCCGCGTAATCATCCGTCATCGTCTTTGGTTGTAGAGGTTAATATCATGAAAACATTGCATTTTGGTGCCGGCAACATCGGTCGGGGCTTCATCGGCAAACTGCTGGCTGACGCCAGCCATCAGGTCACCTTCGCCGACGTCAACGAGACCCTGATCGACCAGCTCAACCACCGCCAGGAGTACAAGGTGCACGTGGTGGGCACGGATCAGAAGCTGGACGTGGTGCGCAACGTTGCCGCCGTCAGCTCGGCCGGACACGAGGTGATCGCCCGTATCATCACCGCCGATCTGGTCACCACGGCGGTCGGCCCCAACATCCTGGACAAGATTGCCAGCACCCTGGCCAAGGGGCTGCAGGCCCGCTTCGATGCCGGCAACCTGACTCCCCTCAACGTCATCGCCTGCGAGAACATGGTGCGCGGCACCAGCCACCTCAAGGAGGAGGTACTCAAGTACCTGCCGGTCGCGTATCATGCCACCCTCGAGCAGTGCGTCGGCTTCGTCGACTCGGCGGTGGATCGCATCGTTCCGCCCGCCGCGGCGAACGACGATCCCCTGGAGGTGACGGTGGAGAGCTTCAGCGAGTGGATCGTCGATCGGACCCAGTTCAAGGGGGAGCTGCCCCAGGTGGCGGGCATGGAGCCCACCGACAACCTGATGGCCTTCGTCGAGCGCAAGCTGTTCACCCTCAACACCGGCCACATCGTCACCGCCTACCTCGGCAAGCTCAGGGGCTATCGCACCGTGCGCGAGGCGATCGAGGATCCGCTGATCCGCAGCAAGGTACGCCGCGCCATGGAGGAGAGCGGGGCCGTGCTGGTGAAACGTTACGGCTTCGACCCGCGCCTGCACGCCGCCTACATCGAGAAGATCCTCTCCCGCTTCGCCAACCCCTATCTGGTGGACGAGATTGACCGGGTCGGTCGCCAGCCGCTGCGCAAGCTGGCGGCGGGGGACAGGCTGGTGAAGCCGCTGCTCGGCACCCTGGAGTACGGCCTGCCGAGCGATCACCTGCAGGAGGGCATCGCCGCCGCACTGCATTACCGCAATGAGGACGATCCCCAGGCGGTGGAGCTGCAGGCCATGCTGGCGGAACTTGGTCCGGCACGGACCCTGGCCCGCGTCACCGGCCTGGATGAGCACAGCGATGTGGTACGCACCATCGTCGCCCGTTACAACAACTTGAAGTGACCTGATGGGGTGGCGTCACACCGCCCGTGACGGACCCCATACGATACAAACCGGGGGAGGCCTGCTCTCCCCCTGTCAGCCGGACCCGAAGCACTTATGACCACACACCAGGAAGATGAAGTACTGGAGCGACTGAACGAGCAGGATGGCCCCCGCGGCTTCTTTCTCGAGGTCGTGACCATCCTGGAAGAGGCGGTCGACTCCCTGATGCGGCGAGCCTTTCGTCAGGAGGAGTATGCCGTCAAATACGCCATCGAACCCCTGCTCAACCAGAGCGGACCCCTCGGCCAGCTGGAGGTGCGCCTCAAGCTCATCTTCGCCCTCGGCCTCATCTCCCTCGAGCGCTATCAGGATCTCGAGGCATACCTGAAGATCCGCGACTTTCTGGTACGCGACCCCAAGGATTACCGCTTCAGCGACAAGCCGGTCCGCGATCTGCTCGTGCGCCTGAATGCCATCCAGCAGGGCAGCATGATGCCGCAGGATCCCCCGGCCAACGAGGAGGACTGGCCCCTCTACCAGATGCAGCTCAACCGGCTCGATCAGATGGTGCGCTCCGCCCTGGTGCTGGCGGTGACCGATTGCGTCACCGAACTCCACAAAGAGAGCCCCATCTGATCTGAGCGGCTCTCCCCTGCACGCCTGGCGGGTGTCATCTTGCCCCCCTTCCCCGCTACACTAGGTCCAACCCCATCACCTGTACGAGGTTGGCATGATTGCTCTCTCCCTCGCCGGAATAGCCCTCATCTCCCTGCTCGCCCAATGGCTTGCCTGGTCCGTGCGCGTTCCCGCCATTCTGTTCCTGCTGCTGAGCGGCCTCTTGCTCGGCCCGGTGACCGGTCTGCTCGATCCCGATCAGTTGCTGGGGGATCTGCTGTTTCCCCTGGTTTCCCTCTCGGTCGCCATCATCCTGTTTGAAGGGGCGCTGACCCTGCACCTGACCGAACTCAAGGGGATCGGCAAGGTGGTACGCAACCTCTGCTCCACCGGCATGGTGACCAGCTTTGCCGTCATCGGCGCCGCCAGCTACTTCCTGCTTGGGCTGGACTGGCGGGTCGCCATGGTGCTCGGCGCCGTGCTGGTGGTGACCGGCCCCACGGTGATCGCCCCCATGCTCAACGTGATCCGCCCGGTCCGGGAGGTGGACAAGATCCTGCGCTGGGAGGGGATCGTCATCGACCCCATCGGCGCCCTGTTCGCGGTACTGGTGTTCGAGGCGGTGCGCCTCGGCAGCCAGGGGGATCTGGTCGGTCATACCCTGCTGGCCCTGGCCAAGACGGTGGGAGTGGGGTCGCTCATCGGGGTCGGTGCCGGCTGGCTCACCACCCTGCTCATCCGCAAGGACTGGCTGCCGGTCAGCCTGCACAAGTTCGGGGTACTGGCGCTGGTGCTGGTGACCTTCACCCTGTCTGACTGGCTCAGTCACGAATCCGGCCTGCTGGCGGTGACCGTGTTCGGCATCTGGCTCGCCAACCAGGAGGGGCTGGATCTGGAGGAGGTGCTGGCCTTCAAGGAGGATCTCGCCGTCATTCTCATCTCCTCCCTCTTCATCCTGCTGGCGGCCCGCCTCGATCTGGCCCAGCTCTGGCAGCTCGGCCCCATGGTGCTGGCCCTGCTGTGCGTGGTGCAGTTCGTGGCCCGCCCGCTCTGCATCCTGGTCTCGACCCGGGGGTCGGACCTGCCCTGGCGCGCCCGCGCCCTGCTCGCCTGGATAGCCCCCCGGGGCATAGTGGCGGCGGCGGTCAGCGCCTCCTTCGCCATCAGCATGCACGAGGCCGGCATAGAGGATGCCGACAAGCTGGTGCCCCTGGTGTTTGCGGTCATCATCTTCACCGTGGTGCTGCAGAGCCTGACGGCCACGCCATTGGCCAGATTGCTCGACATGCGCCAGAGCGCCCCCAATGTCTGGCTGCTCATCGGCGCCAACTCGGTGGCCCGGGCCATCGGCAAGGCGCTGGCGGATCAGGGGATCCCGGTGCAGCTCTCCGATCCTGCCTGGGAGCACTGCAAGCTGGCCCGCATGAGCGGCCTGCCCTGCTACTTCGGCAATCCCCAGTCGGAGCACGCCGAGCGGCACCTGCCCCTCACCAGCATCAGCACCGTGCTGGCGCTCTCTCCCAGCCGCCACAACAACGCCCTCGGGGTACTGCACTTCGCCCACCTCTACGGGGAGGAGAAGGTCCACTCCCTGCGTTCCAGCGAACAGCACGGCAAGGCCAACCGGGAGAGCGCCACCTTCCGTGCCCGCCAGAACCTGTTCGGCGCCGACATCAACTTCGCCAGGTTGAGCGGCCTGCTGAGCCGGGGCGGGCAGATCAAGGCGACCCGCCTGAGCGACACCTTCGACTGGGACCAGTATCAGGAGGCCAATCCCGGCGCCATTCCGCTGTTCGTGCTGGATGCCAAGGCCAGACCCAGGGTGGTCACCGGCCCTGTCACGCCGCTGCCCGGGGAGCTGCTGATCGCCCTGCAACCGCCCCGTGAGGGGGCGACGGCGCCCTGATCCGATGACGGCGCCACCGGGAAGGAGAACTAGACTTGAGGGTGGCGCCATGAGTCATAGGAGGATGTCATGACAGTCAGTGAATTGCGCGCGCTTCACCAGCAGCACAGGTTCAAGGAGGCGGAGATCATGCACGACATCGTCTCCCCCGGCTGGATCGTGGAGTTCAGGGGGCAAGACGGCCACCTCTACGTGATGACGGACACCCTGGGGTGCCCCATGAGTTTCTCGTCCACCGAGGAGGCACGGGACCACATCCACCTGGTGGCCGACTGCCCCGTCCAGGTCGAGCACCTCTACCGCTTCTTCGAACGCTGAGCACCCATCGAAAAAGGCTCCCGAGGGAGCCTTTTCTCATTCCGGCTGCGTGGACTCAGCCTCCTTTCCCTCCAGCCGCCTCACCGGCTTTTGCAGAATAAGGTTCGCCGGATAGGTGACCAGATCGCCGTTGTCATCCCGCACCCGCACGTAGAAGAGGCCGATCTCGGTGATGATGCCGGTGACGGAGTCATCCTTGTCGAGGATGCGGATGCGATCGCCAATCTTGTAGGGGAAGGCGAAGAAGATGGTAATGCTGGCGGTGATGTTGGAGAGGATCGACCACTGGGCCACCATGGCGACCCCCAGCACCGCGAAGAAGGAGGAGGCGAGCACCACCAGCCGGGAGAAGTCGAGCCCCCAGACCCCGGCCAGGATCAGCAAGGTGGCGCAGCCCAGCAGGAAGTGGAATACGTGCTCCACGTAGAGTACCCGGTTCTCGCTCACCTGCCGGCTCTGGCCAAGGGCCATCAGGCTCTTGTGAATGAGGCCGCGCACCAGGGTGTGCCCCAGCAACAGCAGCAGGGTCACGCCAAAAGATTCCCATGTCGTCATGTTCACTCCTTACCACCAGCGCCTGTGCTTGAGCCAGACCGCCAGTCCGGTCGCCAGCACCAGCAGGAAGCCACAGAACACCCAGAAGGCGGTCGGACTCTCGGCCCCGGGGATCCCCCCCAGGTTGATGCCGAACAGGCCGGTCAGGAAGCTGGCGGGCAGGAACAGCAGCGCCATCACCGACATCTGGTAGGCGCGGCGATTGGTCGCCTCCGCCATCAGGTTGTTGATCTCGTCCGCCAGCACGGCGGTACGCGCCACCCCGGCATCCAGATCGTCGAGCCAGCGCCGCAAGCGGTCGGCGATGTCGAGCAGGCGTCGCCTGTCATCTTCGTCCAGCCAGCTGATCTTCTCGTTGGCCAGGCGCGCCACCAGATCCCGCTGGGGGGAGAGGTAGCGACGGATCATGATGAGCTGCTTGCGGATGCGCGCAAGCCGACCGTTGGCGGGCAGGTCGCGCATCAGCACCATCTCCTCCAGATCCAGGATCTGGTCGTGCAGCTCCTCGACGAACTCCCCGGCCCGGTCGGTCAGGGCGTCGCAGATCTCCACCAGCCAGTCGGCGGGAGTGTCGGCACCGCCCCCCAGCGACAGCTGCTCGAACACATCTTTCTCGGAGAGCAGCGGACGACGTCGGCTGCTGATGATGAGATCCGGCGTGATGAAGATCCGCAGGGCCACCATCTCTTCAGGCCTGTGATCCTTGTTGTGGTTGATGCCGCGCAGGATCAGCAGCACCGTCTCCCCCATCCGCACCAGCTTGGGACGATTGCTCTGGCCGAGCAGGGCCTCCCGGGCCGCCTCCCCCAGCAGCGGCGTCTGCAGCAGCCAGCGCGCCGACTCCGGGTTGCCGTAGTCCAGATGCAGCCAGCCGGGCTGGGCACAGGGGATCTCGCTACCTTCGGCCAGCGGGGTCATGCCCCCCTTGCCGTCCAGGGTCAGGCCATAAATCACGTCACCGGGCACCCGATCCATCTCGTCTCCTTCTCGTTTCATGTGCAGGCCCCAGCTTACACCAAAGGCGGGGACGACTCAGCCCCGGGGCAGCCGCCCCGCACCAGCCATGCTAAGATGCGCCACCCGTTCCAGACACAGGAAGCCATGCCATGCCCATCTGGGTTGATGCCGATGCCTGCCCCATCCCGGTCAAGGAGATCCTCTACCGCGCCGCCCACCGCGCCCAGGTGGTGACCACGCTAGTGGCCAACCAGGGGCTCAGAGTCCCCCCTTCCCCCCTTCATCAAGACCCAGCAGGTGGAGAAGGGCTTCGATGTGGCAGATCATGTCATCGCCCAGCAGGTCAAGCCAGGCGACCTGGTGATCACCGGCGACATTCCCCTCGCCTCCTGGGTCATCGACGCCGGGGGCGAGGCGCTCAATCCCCGGGGCGAGATCTACACCCGGGAGACCATCCAGGCACGGCTCGGGATGCGCAACTTCATGGAGGAGCTGCGCTCTGCCGGCGTCCAGACCGGTGGCCCTGCGCCCTTCAACGCCGCCGACAAGCAGCGCTTCGCCAATGCGCTGGACAAGTGGCTGGTCAGGGGCAAGCTGAGCTGATCACCCTCTCCCCGGCCCCCTGCCGGGGAGAGCCATTCATTTCCCTTTTCCCTTAATTCTTCCTTAATGCTCCTTGATTAGCCTTGCGACTGTTGACCCAACCACCCGCAAGGAGCAAGCAATGAAACTGACCCCCCTGTTGTTACTGATCCCCCTGTTGAGCGGCGCAGCCCTGGCCGACCCCCAATGCACCCAGGCCGACAAGAGCAAGTGGATGAGCGAAGCCGACGCCCAGCAGCAGATCAAGGCGATGGGCTACGACATCAAGAAGTTCAAGGCCACCAAGACCGGCTGCTACGAGATCTACGGCTGGGATAAGGAGAAGCGCAAGGTTGAGATCTACTTCGACCCGACTGACCTGAAAAAGGTGAAAGAAGAGATCGACGAGTAACGCCGCCCCGGGCCGGTCTTCCCCCGGCCCCCACCATGGAGCCTTGCCATGACACCTGCCTCTGAAGTGAAAGTCTGGGATCCCCTCATCCGGGTGTTTCACTGGGCGACCGTCACCCTCTGCCTGCTCAACTTCTTCGTGCTGGAAGAGGGCAGCAACCCCCACAGATATGCTGGCTACGCGGTGGGCCTCCTGCTCATCATCCGCCTGCTGTGGGGGCTGGTCGGCCCCTATTACGCCCGCTTCGGCCAGTGGTGGCCAACCCCTGCCCGGGTCCGCTACTACCTGCGCCAGCTCGCCCAGGGGCGCCACCCCTACTACCTCGGCCACAATCCGGTCGGTTCCCTGATGATCTGGTTGCTGCTGCTGTCCCTGGTCGGGACCGTCGTCACCGGCTGGCTCACCACCTGGGATGCCTTCTGGGGCGAGGAGTGGCTGGAGGAGCTGCACGGCATCATCGCCAACACCCTGATGGCCGCCGTTGGCATCCATGCGGCCGTGGTACTCCTGACCGATCGCCTCACCCGCAGCGATTTGGTCCGCGCCATGGTGCTGGGCAAAAAGCGGGTCCCCGCCAACATCAAGGTGGAAGACCCCCGCGCTTGATGGCCGGGCTGCCGACCAGTCCCCTCCTCTGTTCACCCGCTCATCTGCCCAAAAAAAGACCCCCTGCCAAGGCAGGGGGTCGTCATGAGCAGCGCGGGGGGAGGACCTAGATCATCACACCGGCGATAACGGCGGAGAGCAGGCTCACCAGGGTGGAGCCATAGACCAGCTTCAGGCCGAAGCGGGAAACCATGTTGCCCTTCTCTTCGTTCAGCGCCTTCACCGCACCGGCAATGATGCCGATGGAGCTGAAGTTGGCGAACGACACCATGAAGATGGAGAGGATGCCGACGGTGCGCGGGGAGAGCTCGGCGGCAATCTTGCCCAGATCCATCATGGCCACGAACTCGTTGGTCACCAGCTTGGTCGCCATGATGGAGCCGGCCTGCAGCGCTTCACTGCCCGGGATGCCCAGGATCCAGGCAACGGGATAGAAGATGTAGCCCATGACGTGCTGGAAGTTGACGCCGAACGCCGCCTCGAACAGGTAGTTGATGAGGGCGATCAGGGCGATGAAGCCCACCAGCATGGCACCGACGATCACCGCCACGGTGAAACCGGCCATGATGTATTCCCCCAGCATCTCGAAGAAGTTCTCCTTCTTCGGCGTGTGGTGCTCGTCACCCTCGGCCAGCGCCTTGGCATCGGTCACGGTATTGTCGGGCTCGTAGGGGTTGATGAGGGAGAGCACCACGAAGGTGCTGAACATGTTGAGCACCAGCGCGGCCACCACGTAGCGCGGCTCGATCAGCTGCATATAGGCACCGACGATGGACATGGAGACGGTGGACATGGCCGTCGCCGCCAGGGTGTACATCTGCTTCTCGTTCAGGTGCGGCAGTATGTTCTTGAGGGCGATGAAGTTCTCGGACTGACCGACGATCATGGAGCTGATGGCGTTGAAGGACTCCAGCTTGCCCATGCCGTTGATCTTGGCCAGCACGGTGCCGATGCCACGAATGACGATGGGCAGCAGACGGATGTACTGCAAAATGCCGATCAACACGGAGATGAAGACGATGGGCATCAGCACCATCAGGAAGAAGGAGAAGGCCCCTTCGTTGACCAGACCGCCGAACACGAAGTCGGTCCCCTGCTTGGCAAACTCCATCAGCTTGGTGAAGCCGGCGGCAAAGCCACCCACCACCGCCAGACCCACTTCGGAGTTGAGCATGAACCAGGCGAGCGCCAGCTCGACCACCAGCAGCTGGCCGATGTAACGCAGCTTGATCTGTTTCCAGTTGCGGCGGTTTGCCAGCAACGCCAATGCCAGGACCATCACGAGTCCGAGCACGAAATGAACGTATTCCATACCAGTAGCACCCATTGAATTGTTATTTTTGACCGGCGCCATCATAAAGAACTGCATATTTAAAAATCAGAGAATCATCACAATCCGCGGTAAAAATATGCATGCGGAATAATACAAACGTTTTTAAATTAATTGCCAAGATACATGATTATTAATCGTCATTGAAAAAGCTTAAAAATAAATCAAAAACAATAAGTTATGCTCTCTCATTAATTTTATTCCTCATTCGTATATATATTTCATCACGGCTATATCCCATATGGCATCCTCCGATGACTCATCATCACCAGGACATGTTTAATTAAAAACGTTTTCTCGCCATTCATCATGATCTGGCCATGACCACCCTGTTCCATTGTGCTCTTTTTACCTACCGCAAGCCCGCCAACGCAGACAGAAGCCTCCATCGGCAACCCATGACGCCAACCGTTCAAATATTCACCGCATCCGGCGGCACATTCTGGTATGATGCGCCCCCTTGCGCACCGCGCCCCCCCATTTCTGGTTTTCCGACATAGAGTCCTTTTGTGAACAACAGCGAATTTAGCAGCCTGAACCTCTCCTCCGCCCTGCAGGACAACCTCGCCAGCCTGGGCTATCTGCAGATGACCCCGATCCAGGCCCAGAGCCTGCCCCTGGTGCTCGACGGCAAAGATTTGATCGCCAAGGCGAAAACCGGCAGCGGCAAGACCGCGGCCTTCGGCCTGGGTCTGCTGGCCAAGCTGGACGTCAACCGGCTGGCCGTGCAGGCGCTGGTGCTCTGTCCGACCCGCGAGCTGGCGGATCAGGTGGCCACCGAGATCCGCCGTCTTGCCCGTACCCTGCCCAACGTCAAGCTGGTGACCCTGTGCGGCGGCACCCCGACCGCACCGCAATCCGCCACCCTGGGCTTTGGCGCCCACATCGCCGTCGGCACCCCGGGCCGGATCCTCAAGCACCTGGAGCAGGGCACCCTTGCGCTCGACGACCTCAAGACGCTGGTGCTGGACGAAGCGGATCGCATGCTGGATATGGGCTTTGGTGAAGACATCAACCGCGTCATCAGCCACGCACCGCGGGATCGCCAGACCCTGCTGTTCTCCGCCACCTATCCGGAAGGGATCGCCCAGATGAGCCGCGGCGTGCAGCGCAATCCGGTGGAGGTGAGCGTGGAGTCCCTGCATGAAGAGAGCGCCATCGAACAGAAGCTGTATGAAGTGCCGGCCGGCCAGCGCCTCGATGCCCTCACCTGGCTGCTCAGCCACTACCAGCCGAGCTCCTGCGTGGTGTTCTGCAACACCAAGCGCGCCTGCAACGACGTGGCCGATCACCTGGCCGCCAAGGGCTTCTCGGCGCTGGCGCTGAACGGCGATCTGGAGCAGCGTGAGCGGGATCAGGTGCTGGTGCGCTTCGCCAACGGCAGCGCCACCATACTGGTCGCCACCGACGTGGCGGCCCGCGGCCTCGACATCAAGGAGCTGGGGGCCGTCATCAACTACGAGCTCACCTACGACCCCGAGGTGCACGTGCACCGCATCGGCCGTACCGGCCGCGCCGGCCAGCAGGGCCTGGCCCTGAGCCTCTACCAGCCGAACGAGGCCCAGCGCGTCAACTTCATCGAGGAGTACCAGCAGGCCCCCATTCCCCAGGGCGACCTGGCCGAGATCGGCCGCGACATCAAGCCGATCGCGCCGCAGATGGTGACCCTCTCCATCGATGCAGGCCGCAAGAGCAAGGTGCGTGCCGGTGACATCCTCGGCGCCCTGACCGGCGAAGGCGGCATTGCCGGGGCCGATGTAGGCAAGATCCAGATTTCCGAGCAGTACTCCTACGTGGCGGTGAAGCGCCAGGTGGCGAGCGCCGCCCTCAAGCGGTTGCAGGAAGGCAAGATCAAGGGGCGCAGCTACCGTGCCCGCAAACTGGGCTAAGATATTTCACACGCCCGGCCAGACCACAGGCGCCTGACAGGCGCCTGTTTCATATCATTCGCCGCCATGCGGCAAGACAGGTGACATGACCCAAGCAATCCAGAGCGATGTGAGCTGCCAGAACTGCGAAGCCTGCTGCTGCCGCCTCGAGGTGATGCTCTTCACCGACACCGGCGTGCCGGACCGCTATATCGAGGAGCGGGAAGGAGAAGTGCCCGTGATGCACAGACTGGAAGATGGCTGGTGCGCCGCCCTCGACCGCAACACCATGATGTGTCGCATCTACGAGGTGCGGCCGCTTATCTGCCGTGAATTCGAGATGGGGGAGCCCGACTGCCTCGACGAGCGGGACAAGTGGTTCATCAGGCTGGAATGAACGGGAAGTTCAACCCGTGCTGACGTGGATCTCCTTGCCTTGCAGCCCCTCGAGGCGCTGTGTCAGCCAGTGGATGGCCTGTGCTTCCTCCTCGAAATAGCGCACCTCCTGAAAGGGAAGCTCGCTGAAGACGTGATCCGCCAGATAACGTTTGAAATCCCCGATCATGACCACCGCCAGAAAGGCGCAGCCATGGGTGGCGCACCAGTTGAACTGGCGACGAAAACGGGCCAGCACCTCGGGGCCGGCGGCCTCGAACTCGGTCGCGACCTCGACGATGCCCCAGGGGGCTCCCTGCAAACGGCTTATCTGTTGGCTGAACTTGCCCTCATAGGCCATGGCGCCTGCCAGGTTGAAAGGGCCGCTCGGCCGACAGATCAGCAGTTGCCCTTGTCGCTGCATCTCAAAATGGCCGTGTGCTTGCACGTTCGCCTCCTGCCTTGAGTCCTTCGCTGCGGCTGATATGCCCTGTGTTGCCACAAAGTAAGAATTTATCCCCGAAAAGTCCATGAAGCTCCCCGCATTGTGAACGGAAAGCGCCATTCACCCCCCGTTTTTACCCCAGTGGCGGAATGTACATTTCTTCGACATGTTCTGTTGCAGTTAACAAAACGTTGCTGCTATCATCCGCGCCACTCAAAACATTCCACCTACTGAAACCTTTTGGCGTTCACCCAGGGATCAACGATGAAGCAACAAGACGCAAGTTATTACCAACGGATCTGGCGCTGGCATTTCTATGCCGGTCTCTTCGTCGCCCCCTTCCTGATCCTGCTCTCCCTCACCGGCATCGTCTATCTGTTCAAACCGCAGCTGGACAACCTGCTCTACCCCGAGCTGATGAAGGTGACGCCCGCCACCCAGACCCTGAGTGCCGACCAGCTGCTGGCCAAGGCAACCATCGCCATGCCGGACGCCAACCTGCGCAAATACCTGCCCCCGGTGGCAGCGGACGCGAGCGCCCAGATAGTCGTGATGCGTGAAGGGCAGGAGCTGACCCTCTTCATGGATCCCGCGAACGGCGCCCTGCTCGGCACCATGGACAACAAGTGGAACCTGCAGGCGGTGGCGCGCGCTCTCCATGCGGAGCTGATGCTTGGCACCACGGGAGATCGCCTGATCGAGCTGGCCGCAGGCTGGGGAATCGTGCTCCTCGTCAGCGGACTCTATCTCTGGTGGCCCCGCAAGGGGCCGGGTGTGGGGGGCATCCTCTGGCCGAGAATGCACCAGCGCGGCCGTCTCTGGTGGCGTGATCTGCACGCCGTGGTCGGCTTCTGGGGCGCGGGTTTCCTGCTGCTGCTGCTGCTGACGGGCATGACCTGGACCGGTTTCTGGGGCGGCCAGTTCGCCGATGTCTGGAACCGCTTCCCTGCGGCCATGTGGAACGAGGTGCCCAAGTCGGCCCCCCTCACCCGCAGCCTCAACCAGGCTCACGAACAGACCGTCTCCTGGGGGGCCGAGACCCTGCCCATGCCGAGCTCCCAACCCACGGCAGAGAGCCATGATCACAGCGCCATGACCCATGGCGGCGGACACGAGGGCATGGTCATGGCCAGCCATCGCATTCCGCTGCAACAGGTGGTCGACATCGCCAGCGAGCGTGGGGTCAGCCCGGGTTACAGCATCACCCCCCCGGTCGGTGAAACCGGCGTCTATACCATCGCCATCTTTGCCGATGATCCCCGCAACGACGCCACCCTGCACATCGACCAATACAGCGGCAAGGTGCTGGTCGACGTGCGCTGGCAGGATTACGGCCCGGTCGCCAAGACGGTGGAAACCGGCGTCATGCTGCACATGGGCAAGCTCTACGGCTGGCCGCATCAGCTCGTCATGCTGCTCATCTGCCTGATGATTCTGGCAAGCTCGGTGAGCGGGCTCTGGATCTGGTGGAGCCGCCGTCCCAGTGGTCGCCTCGCCGCCCCGCCCCTGCCCGCCAAGTTGCCTCCCATGGGCGGTGCCATCGCGGTGCTGGTCGTGCTCGGGATCTGCTTCCCGCTGGTGGGGGCCTCCATGGTTGCCATCTGGCTGCTGGACAGTCTCTTCTTCTCTCGCCGCACGGCCGTGGCCCAGGCAAGCTGATCCGTCAGGGGCAAGCCCGCCTCATGCACACGAGGGCACCCTGTCGGGGGCCCTCGTCGTCTGCATCACCTGTCATCATCCTTCGCCTGGCGGCATGCGCCTCCCCTGGCGCTCATCACATCGGTCTGATGAAACAACAACGCGTCGACACATCAACAAAAAGGGCTCCCGTTCGGGAGCCCTTTTCATTGCCAAACGCGTCGGCCTCAGGTGAGCGCCAGCCCGGCGGAGAGCAGCAGGCTGAACAGAAATGCGCTGATGGCGGTCTTCTTGAGGGCGCCGGTCAGCACCTCGCCATCGAAACTCTCTCGCAGGGTACGGGCGGCATCGGTGAGGGGCTTCATGGCGGGCAGAAAGATCCAGGGCCAGAGGCTCGCAGGCTGGGTCAGCAGGAAGGCGATGGTCGCCAGCAGCGCAGCCCCCAGCAAGACCCAGTGATAGGCGATGGCCCGGTTGCGGCCAAGGCGCACCGCCAGGGTGATCTTGCCGCTGGCGGCATCGGTCTCGATGTCCCGCACGTTGTTGATGTTGAGCACGGCAGTCGCCAGCAGGCCGCAGGCGGTGGCAGGCAGCAACAGGTCCCACTCCAGGCGATGGGTGAAGAGGTAGTAGGAACCGAGCACCCCCAGCAGGCCGAAGAACAGGAATACCGAGATGTCCCCGAAGCCGCGATAGCCGTAGGGGCTCTTGCCCACCGTGTAGGTGATGGCCGCGACGATGGCCGCTCCCCCCAGCAGGATGAACGTCAGGATCTGCTGCCACGCCTCCCCGAAGGCGCAGATCAGCAGGGAGAGGCCGCTCACCACGGCCGCCAGGGCGGTCAGCCCCATGGCCACACACATCTGGTGCCGGGTGATGAGGCCGGAAACCACGGCGCGCTGGGGACCGATCCGCTCCCCGTTGTCGGCACCGGAGACGGCATCGCCATAGTCGTTGGCCAGATTGGAGAGAATTTGCAGCAGGATGGCGGTCAGCAGGGAGAGCCCCATGATGGTGCCGTCGAACGCTCCCCGGCTGGCTGCCAGCCCCGAGCCCAGCAAGATGGAGGAGCACGCCAGGGGCAGTGTTCGCAAACGCGCCGCCAGCAACCAAACAGAGAAGGTATTTGTCATATTGTGATGGCCAAACAATCAGATATTGATCGTGTTAAGGGTTATCGAACCGGATTTAGGTATACTTGGCTGCGCGGGGGCGTCGGCTCCCCCGGGCAATTTACATGGACGAATGGGCAGATAATATATAGGAAATCGTCGCCCTTTGGCATCAACCTGCGCCATCCTCCCCCGGAGCGATCGCGATTATCCGGCTCAGACTAGACATCCATGTTGGCTCAGACCCACCTCAAGCAACAACTGGACGCCCTGCGTCACAGCACTGTCAGCGGTTTCGTGCGACTGCGCGTGGCCGCTCACGTCGACGTCTTTCCCGGCTGGTTGGCGGCCCAGACGCTCTACCCCCGCATCTATTGGCACGCCAGAGGGCAACAGAGCCCGGAGTACGTGGCGCTTGGCGCCATCCACGAGCTGACGCGGCCGGAGGATATCCAGCGGGTCTGCGACCTTGCCGGCACGGCCAGTGAAGACAGCCCTCGCTACTACGGTGGCCTGGCGTTCGACCCGGATCTGCCCGGCTGGCAGGGTTTTGGCCCCTGCCGCTTCGTGCTGCCCCGTATCGAACTGGTACGCCGGGGGGAGTGCACCAGCCTCTGCCTCAATCTCTGGCTGCCCGCTCGGGAAGAGGGTCACGCATTCGAAGCCGAACTCTGCGCCGCCGAGGCGGCGCTCGATGCCCTGCAACCCGAGGCCCCTCTGCCCGCCCTGCAAAAGCGGCCATGGCAGCGCCAGGACCTGCCGGGCCCTGCCCAGTGGCAGACCCTGGTGGAGCAGGTCACGGCCCCCGACTTCCAGGCCCGCACCCCCAAGGTGGTGCTGTCGCGGGAGAGCCTGCTCCAGAGCGAGGCGCACGATGCGCCCCTCTGCCCCTGGTCCCTGCTGACACAGTGGGCCCGCCACGCCCAGGAGTGCTTCCACTTCGGCTTCCAGTTCTCCCCCGAGCAGAGCTTCATCTCCTGCTCCCCCGAGCGCCTCTACCGCCGGGAGAAGGGCCACCTCTTTACCGAGGCGCTGGCAGGCACCATTCGCCGTTCCGGGGATGAGGCGACCGACGCGGCCCTGGCCGCCGAGCTGCTGGCCGACAGCAAGAACCGGCTGGAGAACCGGCTGGTTCACGCCGACATTCTCAGCCGCCTGGCACCCCTCACGACCGATGCCACCCTGACCGAGCCGCGCATTCTGAAATTGCGGCTGCTGCAACACCTCAAGTGCGACATCGAGGCCGAGCTCAAACCCGGCGTCTGCGACTGGCAACTGCTGGCTGCCCTGCACCCCACCCCCGCCGTGGGGGGCGCCCCCCGCGAGGCGGCGCTCGCCTTCATCCGTGAATGCGAGCCCCATGATCGCGGCTGGTATGCCGGTGCCTGTGGCATGCTGAGCCGGGAGACCTCGGAGTTCTCCGTCGCCATTCGCAGCGCCCGGATCAGGGGCCCGCGCATCAGCCTGTTCGCCGGTGCCGGCATAGTGGCGGGATCGGAGCCCGCCGCCGAGTGGGCCGAACTCGACAACAAGATCGCCAACGTGCTCTCCCTGCTGGGATAGCGTTTCTTACCGACTCCTCACTGCGAGAGCTTCATGTCCGCCAGCCACGTGTCCGCGCATCACGCCTTTGCCAGCCATCACGCCACCTTCAACCATGTCTGGTCCTCCCTCTTGCTGGAAGAGCTCTTTCGCCTCGGCGTGCGTGACATCGCCCTGGCCTCCGGATCCCGCTCGGCGCCGCTCACCATGGCCGCCGCCGCCCACCCGGGCTTTCGCCGCCACCTGCACTTCGACGAGCGGGGTCTGGGCTTCATGGCGCTGGGGCTGGCCAAGGGGAGCGGCCGCCCAGTGGCGGTCATCATGACCTCTGGCACCGCGGTGGCCAACCTCTGGCCCGCGGTGGCGGAAGCCCAGCTCACCGGGGTCCCGCTCATCATTCTCTCTGCCGACAGGCCACCCGAGCTCATCGACAACGGGGCCAACCAGGCCATCGATCAGCCGGGGATCTTCGGTCGCTACCCCGTCTATCAGCAAAATCTGCCGAGCCCCACTCCCACCATTCCGGCGGCCTTCGTGCTGAGCTCGGTGGATCAGGCCCTGGCCCGACAGGCGCACACCCCGGGGCCGGTGCACTTCAACTGCATGTACCCCGAGCCCCTCTATCCCGGCGATGCCTACCTGGACTTTGCCGACTACCTGGCGCCTCTCGGCGACTGGCTGCACTCGGCCAAGCCCTGGAGCCCCTGGCTGGCTGGCGAGCCAGGCTGCCCCGCCCAGCCGGACTGGGAGGAGCTGAAGGGCAAGCGCGGTGTCATCGTCGCCGGACGCATCCAGGATCCGGGGCAAGGCAAGGCGGTGGCCGAGCTGGCCGACCGCCTCGGCTGGCCCCTGCTGGCAGATCTGCAAAGCCAGATCCGCTTCGATGATCGCAACCTCGTCCACACGGATCTCGCCCTGCAACACAGCGACTTCGTGGCCGAGCTGGCCCGCGCCGAGGTACTGCTGCAATTCGGCGCCCGCCTCATCTCCAAGCGCCTCAGCCAGTTCATCAAACAACACCCCTGGCAGGATTACTGGCTGGTGGACCCGCAGCCGGCACGCCTCGACCCCGACTACCGGCTGCGCCGTCGCCTGGTGTGCGATCCCGCCGCCTTTGCGGCCGCCCATCCAATCCCCCATTCGCAGCAGCCCTGGCACCAGTTGGCCGCGCGCCAGCAGGCCATCAGCCAGCAGATCCGCACCGCCTGTGATCGCTTCTCGGAGCTCGGGGTGTGCCACCGCCTGAATCAGCTCATCCAGGGTCAGTTGTTCGTCGGCAACAGCATGCCGGCCCGGCTGATGGACATGCTGGGCGAGGTGGGCAAGGGCCCCAGCCGGGTGATGACCAACCGCGGCGCCTCCGGCATCGATGGCCTTATCGCCACCGCATACGGCTTCGCACAGTCGGTCCCGCCTGACAGTCGCGAGCCCACCACCCTGCTGCTCGGGGATCTCAGCGCCCTGCACGATCTCAACAGCCTGGCGCTGCTCGGCAAGGGGAGCCGCCCCCTGGCGGTGATCCTGCTCAACAACGACGGCGGCAGCATCTTCCGCATGCTGCCTGTACCCACCCAGGACGCCCTGCTGGAGACCTACTACTGCCTGCCCCACGGCCTGCACTTCGAGCACGCCGCCGCCATGTTCGGCCTGCACTACCGGGCCCCCACCACCCTCGACGCATTTGAGCGGGACTATGCCGCAGCCCTGAAAAACGGGGTAACCCTGATTGAAATCAAGGTACCGAGCAGTGAAGTCGCCGAGGATCTCAAGGCACTGGGAGCCGCTATCCGTGGTCTCTGATCCCGCCGTACCACTGGTGCTGCTGCACGGCCTGCTGGGGGACGCCGACGACTGGCGACCTGTCATCCAGGCCCTGCCCGGCATCCCGTGCCATGCCCTGGATCTGCCGGGCCACGGCCGCAACCGGGCACTGCGGGTGAGCGGCTTTGACGAGGCCCATCGCTGGCTCTGCGACGAGCTGGCCGCACGGGATATCGCCCACTACCGGCTGGTGGGGTATTCGCTGGGGGGGCGGCTCGCGCTTCATCACGCCAGCCACACCCCGGCGGGGTTGCAGGCCCTGCTGTTGGAGAACTGCCACCCCGGGCTGCCTGCCGGTGAGCGTCCGGCCCGCATCGCTCACGATGAAGCCTGGGCCCGGCGTTTCGAGTGCGAGTCCCTGACCCGGGTGCTTGCCGACTGGTACCGCCAGGGCGTCTTCGCCGACCTGGACGACGATGCCCGCATCCGCCAGGCCGCACGCCGCCTTGGCAACGACGGCAAGGCCGTGGCCGCCATGCTGAGGGCCACGTCCCTGGGGCGGCAGCCGGATCTCGCCCCCTGGCTTCGGGATACCCGGCTGCCGGTGCAGTGGGTCTCCGGCAACCGGGATCACAAATTCCATGCCCTCGCTTGCCAGTTGGTAAAGCAAGGCTGCAATATCAAACACTTGGCTCTGGATGGCGGACACAATCTGCACACAAGCCAGCCCGATACCTTTGCCCGGCTCCTGCGGGAGTGGGCTCACCAACCAGAAGAGAAGATCCATGATTGAAGCAATGACGGAAGCCGAGCTCTATGCCCCTGTCGAGTGGCACGACTGCTCCGCCGGTTACGAGGACATCCTCTATCACAAGTCCCCAGAGGGCATTGCCAAGATCACCATCAACCGTCCCCAGGTGCGCAACGCCTTCCGCCCCCGTACCGTGAAAGAGATGCTGCAAGCCCTGGCCGATGCCCGCTACGACGACAAGGTCGGCTCCATCATCCTCACCGGCTTCGGCGAGAAGGCCTTCTGCGCCGGCGGCGACCAGAAGATCCGCGGCGACTACGGTGGCTACAAGGACGATGAAGGCACCCATCACCTCAACGTGCTCGACTTCCAGCGTGACATCCGTACCTGCCCCAAACCCGTGGTGGCCATGGTGGCTGGCTACGCCGTCGGTGGCGGCCACGTGCTGCACATGATGTGCGACCTGACCATCGCCGCCGACAACGCCCAGTTCGGCCAGACCGGCCCCAAGGTGGGCTCCTTCGACGGCGGCTGGGGCGCCTCCTACATGGCCCGCATCGTCGGTCAGAAGAAGGCTCGGGAGATCTGGTTCCTCTGCCGCCTCTACGACGCCAAACAGGCCCTCGACATGGGGCTGGTCAACACCGTCGTGCCCCTGGCCGAGCTGGAGCGTGAAACCGTGCGCTGGTGCCGCGAGATGCTGCAACACAGCCCCATGGCCCTGCGCTGCCTGAAGGCGGCCCTCAACGCCGACTGCGACGGCCAGGCCGGTTTGCAGGAGCTGGCAGGCAATGCCACCATGCTGTTCTACATGACCGAAGAGGGTCAGGAAGGGCGCAACGCATTCAACGAGAAACGCCGTCCCGACTTCTCCAAATACAAGCGGAATCCCTGATGACACTCGCCCTCTACCACTACCAACTGCCCTTTACCCAGCCCCTGGCCTTTCACGGTCAGTTGCAGGTAGCGCGCGAGGGCCTGCTGGTACGCATCGATGATGGCTGGGGGGAGATAGCCCCCCTGCCAGGATTTTCCAAAGAGACCCTGGCCGACGCCCAGGCCGAGGCCCTCGACTGTCTGGCGCAGCTGGCGCGGGGACAGACCCCGACACCACAGCTGCCCTCGGTGCAGTTCGGGCTCGACTGCGCCCGTCGTAGCTGGCCCGAGCAGGGTGCCCCCCTGCCCGAGCCCTATCCGCTGATCCAGGGCTCCCCCCAGGAGCTGCTCAAGAACTGGAAGCAGTGGCTGCACGAGACCCCCCTCAAGGCCAAGCTGAAGGTAGCCCGCTACCCCATGCGCGACGAGCTGGCGCTGATCCGGCTGCTGCTCGATCGGCGCCCCAACCTCAAACTGGTCCTGGACGCCAACCAGGGCTGGACCCGCGAGGAGGCCTGGGCCTTCTGCGGCCACCTGGATCCGAATCGCATCGAATACCTCGAAGATCTGTGCGCCGACTTCGAGGACATCGCCTTCGTCGCCAGCCGCACCGGCATGCCGGTGGCGCTGGATGAACTGCTGGCCCAGGGCAAGCCCTGGGAGCCCATCCCGCAACTGCGCGCCCTGGTGCTCAAGCCGACCCTGCTCGGCGCCCTGGCCAACAGCGAGGCCCTGGTAGCCCGCGCTCGCGAACTGAAGCTCAAGGTGATCGTCTCCTCCTGTTTCGAGTCTGGTCTCGGCCTCGGTCAGCTCGCCCGCCTCGCGGGGGAGTGGGCGCCGGATCAGGCCCCTGGCCTCGATACCCGCCGCTGGCTGGCCAGGGATCTGCTGGACAAGCAGGGGCAACCCGATCCGGGCAGGATGGACCCCCTGTTTCACCGTGACTGACCCATGGTGACCCGTCAGATCCCACGGCAGGAAACCTGCCCGGTACGACGCTGGGCGACACTGGCCCCTCATCGCATTGCCATCCACAGCGGGGAGCCTCTTAGCTACCAGCGCCTTGACCTGCGCCTCAACAGCCTGTGCAATCAGCTCGCCCGGGCCGGGCTGGAACGGGGAGATCATCTCGCCGCCGTGGTGCGCGGCGCCCTGGAGGATGTGTTGCTGGCCTGGGCCTGCGTGCGCAGCGGCATCGTCTTCTGCCCCCTTAATCCCGCCTTTCCGGCAACCAGACACAGCATACTGGCGAGCCAGCTCGAGGCCCGGGCATTCTGGTCGGCAGGCGAGATCCCGGCGGGCGACTGGCAAGCCCTCAGCCTCGACTTCACGGGCGAGCTGGCCGCAGATGGGGAGTCCCCGCTGGTACCCGACCAGCCGAACAACATGATCCTCACCTCGGGATCCAGCGGTACCCCCAAGGCGGTGGTCCACCGCCTCGCCAACCACCTCGCCTCGGCCCGGGGTTCCGCCACCCTGATCCCCCTGGACGAAGCCTGCGGCTGGCTGCTCTCCCTGCCACTGTTTCACGTCGGCGGTTACGCCATCCTGTTCCGGGTCTTCCTGGCGGGAGCCGCCCTGGTGCTGGACGATCGCACCCGGCCCCTCAAGGCGCGGCTCGAGGATCAGCCCATCACCCACCTCTCGCTGGTGCCGACCCAGCTCTGGCGCCTGCTGGCACAGGGCTTCGACCCATCCCGCACCCGGGTGCGAGAACTGCTGCTCGGGGGCGCCGCCATCCCGGCGCCCCTGGTCAACCGGCTGACCGCTCTGGGGCTGGAGCCCAAGGTGAGCTATGGCCTCTCCGAGATGGGCAGCCAGGTCTGCACCGGGCAACCCTGCGCCGCCGGCGTGGTGGGTCGCCCGCTGCCGGGGCGGGAGGTCTGCATTCGCCAGGGGGAGATCTGCGTGCGCGGTGAGACCCTGTTTGCCGGCTATTTCAGGGAGGGCGAGCTGGTGCGCCCCCTCGATGAAGAGGGCTGGTTCCACACCCGGGACAAGGGCCGCCTCACTCCGGGGGGCGATCTGGTGGTGGAGGGGCGGCTCGACAACCTCTTCATCTCGGGAGGGGAGAACATCCAGCCCGAGACCATAGAGCAGCGGCTGGTGGATCACCCTGCCGTGGCCCAGGCCCTGGTGGTGCCGGTGCCTAGCGACGAGTGGGGGCATAGGCCCGCCGCCTTCATCGACTGGCACGGCGAACCGGCACCATCTGCCGAGCTGGCCGCCTGGATCAGGCTGTCGTTACCCGGCTTCATGGTGCCGGACCAGTGGCATCCCTGGCCGGATCTCGGCGGCAATCTGAAACCCTCCCGCACCCTGCTCGCCCGCAGCTTGCGACAAAAGGAGTGACGCCTCCCCCATATGGGGCGGAGTCCTTGCTATCAACACAGCCCCCTTTGGGGCTGTTTTTATGTTGTTTGCTCCCGAATGCATCATTTCGCTGCGCCATCTGGCCAATTGATATTCCTTTGGAGCCCAATAACCTCTCTGGTCCCCACGCCTCTCCATCCACCAAAGGGATCATGATGAAGCACCTCTCTCCCCGGCTGCTGCTCCTGGCAGCCCCAGGCCTGCTCGCCACTTCGGCGCTGGCCAACTACTCCCCCTCCGACTGGCAACAGTATCAACTCAACGGCGAAGCCAGCCGCCAGCTGGGGGATCGCCTCACCGAAGTGACCTACGAGCTGAGCGCCCGCGACGCCGGCGCCCCCTATCAGCAGCTGAGGGTGTATCGCCGCTTCGACTGGCGCGACGCCAACCTGGCGGCCCTGGCCGAGCAGCTGTGCGGCGAGCCGCAGCTCAAGGTCGAGCAGGGCTGGCAGATCCGCTACCTCAGCTGTGAAGAGGTGGTACCGGCCGGCAAGGCCGTCCCGGCCAGCAGCTATGACTATGGCTACGGCATGAAGCAGGGCCGCTGGGAGCCGCTGGCGGGCACCCCGACCGCGCCGCGTCAGGATCGTCTGCCGCTGGCTGAGCGGGTCATCCTGGGTCACAGCGAGCAGGAGCTGGATCGCTGCGAGCTCAACGCCGAAGGTCGCTGCGCCGAGCAGGCATGGCAGTACCAGCCGCAAAACTGGCAGCAATTGAAGGTGCTGGAAGAGACCCCCAATGAACGGGATGGCCGCCTCGAGCAGATCTTCTTCCGCCTGCAGCCCATCGCGGGCAGCCAGGCCGCCAAGCAGGTGAGCGAGTTGCACGTCTGGCGTCAGTACACCTGGTTGCTGGACGAGATCAAGGCCCAACAGGAGTGCGATGAACCCCAGACCCGTCAGGAAGGGGACAAGACCATCAGCTATCGGGTGTGCCGTCAGACCCTGCCCGTCGGCAGCGAGGTGCAGGTGGTCTTGAAGGACACCGGCTATCAATACCCGGTGGGGGGCAGCGAATGGCAGACCCTGCCGGAGACAACCGAGTGGCAGGAGAGCCGGGTGCTCAACCGCCCCATCGTGCTGGCCAGCAAGGAAGAGCTGCTCGACTGTCGCCGTGCCGACGGCCGCGCCTGCTCCGAGCCGGATCTGCCGGGCACCGAGCTGCTGGACGCCGACGCAGCCAAGATAGTGCAGGACGCCAGTGGCCAGCCCGCGCCGGTCTGGCAGGAGAACTATGGTCACGATGACACCAAGCTGCTGGCCGTGTCCCGCGGCATCCAGAGCCTGCTGGCGGCCAATCAGCCGGCTCATCCGGCCATGAAGCTGCTGCTGGAATACGTGCGTGCCCACAACTACCACAACTACGGCAAGCACAAGGAAGACGGCCCGGCCGCCGCCGAGGCGCTGGCCGAGGCATTGACGGCACTCGGTGCCCATCCGCTGCTCTTCCCGGAGCAGGCCAGCGACGAAGTAGGCGCCATCATGGGCGCCTGGAGCATCGCTCTGCACGGTCAGTTCAAGAGCCCGGCAGTGCAGAGCCGCTTTGGCACCCTGCTCGGCGAGTTCAACCAGATGCTGGCCTACGCCACCCGTCATGCCAGCGAGATCAACGGTCAGCACGCCTGGGCAACCGGCCTGTTCGATCTGCTCAACTTCCTCGACTTCGCCAGCGACTACAGCGACCCCTTCGCCAACGACTTCCGCCAGCAGGATGGCGAGCTGCGCAAGCAGCTGCACGCCCTCGGCATGAGCGAACTCGCGTTGTGGCAAGGAAGGGATGGCGCCGATCTGTTCCTGCTCAACAACGTGCTGGATGCCTACACCCGTCTCTACCGGGTCGCCCGCTATACCCGCCCGGACGAGCTCGACAGCTACCGCAAGCTGCTGGATGACTCCGTCATCGCACTGGTTCGCCACCACGACCTGATCCCCGGCGGCCAGCAGAGTCAGGACCTGCTGGAAGACATGTCGCTGACCCTCTCCACCTACTACCTGACCTACACGGACCTCACCAGCGAAGCCTGCATCAGCGGTGACTTCGCCGGGCTCTGCACCCCTGTCCGGGTGGAGGACGTGCTGCCCTTCGAGCACACCTGCTCGCCGACCCTGCGCCTGCGGGCCCAGGATCTGACCATGGCTCAGGCCGAGGGGATCTGCCGTGAACTGGGTGCCGAAGAGCAGCAGTTCCACCAGCAGATGGAGACCGGCTGGCAGCCGGTGGCGGACGATCACAACGAGGCGCTGGAACTGGTGGTCTTCAACTCCTCCGCCGACTGGAAACGCTACGGCAGTGCCCTGTTCGGCGGCGTCTCCACCGACAACGGCGGCATCTACCTCGAAGGGGATCCGGCTCGCCCCGGCAACCAGGCCCGCTTCTTCGCCTACGAGGCGAAGTGGAAACGCCCTGCGTTCCAGGTGTGGAACCTGCGCCACGAGTACGTGCACTACCTGGACGGCCGCTTCAACCAGTACGGCAGCTTCGGCCACTACCCGCTCAACCGCACCACCTGGTGGTCGGAAGGGCTGGCGGAATTCATCGCCCACGGTCAGTGCTTCGCCCGCGGTCTGGACAACGTCGCCGGCCGCCCGGCCAGCGACCGTCCGGCCCTGGCCGACATCCTGCACCTGGATTACGACAAGGGTGGCGAGATGGTCTACTCCTGGTCCTACACGGTGCACCGCTTCCTGAACGAGACCGGTCGCGGCGCCAGCTGGCTGGCCATGGCCCGGGCCCTGCGAGGCCCGGATCGAGAGCAGGCCATGAGCGCCTTCGAAGCCGAGCTTGACCAGCTGATTGCCAATGACAGCGAGGCCTACCAGCAGTGGCTCGGCCGCGAGCTGCTGCCCTGGTGGGAAGCCAACAAGGACTCCGACGAGTGCAAGGCCAACGACTCCTCCCACTGAGGACGAGACGGCTATGACAAGGGGCGGCCATGGTCGCCCCTTGTTTATGGCGCCGTTTGATAAGCCCGGGATCCTGGCGCGCGCTGCGACAACCTCTGCCCGAGTGAGACCCTGCGCCGCCATCAAACCTGACGCGCCACAACAACTTGTAATAGAATGGCCCCCTGTCTTCTCTTACTTCAGACCCGAACCGCACCGCGCATGAAGAAGTTTGCCAAGATCCTGCTCGCCTGCCTCTGCCTGTTGCTGGCCTCCATCGCCGCCCTACTTGGCTACAGCGAGTGGACCGTCTCGGACGCCCGTCACTACACCTACGACGACGTCAACGCGGTGCCCTACAACCGGGTCGCCCTGGTGCTCGGCACCTCCAAATACCTGATTGGCGGCAGCCCGAACCACTACTTCAAATACCGGATCAAGGCCGCCGCCGAGCTCTACAACAACGGCAAGGTGGACTACATCCTGGTCTCCGGCGACAACGCCACCGTGCAGTACAACGAACCGCGCCAGATGCGGCGGGCCCTGATCCAGGCCGGCATCCCGGCCAACGCCATCTACAGCGACTACGCAGGGTTTCGGACCCTGGATTCCATCGTGCGTGCCAAGGAGGTGTTCGGTCAGGCCCACTTCACCGTGGTCTCCCAGGCCTTTCACAACGAGCGAGCCATCTTCATCGCCCGCCATTTCGGCATCGA
The DNA here is from genome assembly GCF_027707725.1 of Aeromonas sp. QDB25. Lineage (NCBI taxonomy): Bacteria > Pseudomonadati > Pseudomonadota > Gammaproteobacteria > Aeromonadales > Aeromonadaceae > Aeromonas > Aeromonas sp. QDB25. Next base: position 52,093 of record NZ_JAPCIZ010000018.1, read on the forward strand.
GGCGGTCGGCTTCAACGCCGTGGATCCCAGCGCCTATCAGGGCATCAAGACCCGGGTACGCGAGGTGTTCGCTCGCCTGATGGGGCTGCTAGACCTCTACGTGCTGGACAAGGGGCCCAAGTTCCTCGGCGAGCCCATCGTCATCGGCGGCCCGGTCCCCTGCCAGGCGTTGAGCACCATAGGGGCGAGCCAGCCCTGCCTGCCCATTGCACCGCCCCCTCATCAGCCGAAGGCCAAGCAGGCAACGGCCGTGAGCGCGGCAACAGCCACCAGTGCAGCGGCTGCAACCAGCAGTACCTTGGCCACCAGCGCAGCCGTACCGAGCGAAGCTACGCCCGTGGATAATCCGGCTGCCGCCAGCGCGGCAACGCCAACCGGCAGCACACTGACCCCTCAATGAAAGAGACCCGCCAACAGGCGGGTCTCTTTCATCAGGTGAAATGGGTCGTCAGGCCAGCGCGGCCACATAACGCCGTGCCACCTCGTCCCAGTCGATCACGTTGTAAAACGCGGCTATGTAGTCGGGACGCTTGTTCTGATACTTGAGGTAGTAGGCATGCTCCCACACATCCAGCCCGAGTATCGGGGTGAGCCCCTCCATCAGGGGGCTGTCCTGGTTCGCGCTGCTCACCACCTGCAACTTGCCGCGCCCATCGACCACCAGCCAGGCCCAGCCGCTGCCAAAACGGCTCAGCGCCGCCTGAGTAAAGGCCTGTCTGAAGGCCTCCAGCCCACCCAGATCCCGCTCCATCGCTGTGGCCAGCTCGCCGCCCGGCTCGCCGCCGCCCTGTGGACTCATCACCTGCCAGAACAGGCTGTGGTTGGCGTGGCCGCCGCCGTGATTGCGCACCGCCCCCTGAACCTGGGCCGGCAGGCTGTCGATACGGGCAAGCAATGCCTCCAGCGGCAGGGTAGCCAGCTCCGGCAGATCGGCCAGGGCGGCATTGAGGTTGGTGACATAAGTCTGATGGTGACGGCTGTGATGGATCTCCATGGTCTTTGCATCGATATGGGGTTCCAGCGCGTCATAGGCGTAAGGAAGGGCTGGCAGGGTATGGCTCATGTTCATTGTCTCTCCTGTTGGGCTCAATGCAGTTGATGGGCAGAGCCGGTCTGACACAGACATTGACCCAGGCTGCGCTGGATGCCGTCGTGATGACCGTGTTTGCCCAGAAAGGCGAGCAGCTCGGTACGGGTGCTGCGGGCGTGGCGAACAGCCGCCTCCTGCAGGGCAGCGGAACTGGTGGGGGACTGGCTGGTGGCCAGCAGGCAATCATGGATGTGACACAGCAGGTCGGCGGCCCGATCCGGCAGGGTCATGGCCACTAGCAGATCCGCCAGGTTGTGATGGGCCACCACCAGGGCCGCCACCGCTTCGTCGGCATCGTGCCAGTCGGCAAACTGCTGGCGGGCAAGCCACAGCGCCTGCTGATAGCAGTCGAGCGCCCTGGCGTACTCCCCCGCATCGAAATGACGGTTGCCACTCAGGGTCTGCGCCTTCCAGTGCGCCATGCTGCTGTCCGCTCCGGTGGTACCGACCCACCCCTTCACCCAGGTTCCCGTCATGACTCGACCACTCAAATGATAATAATTATTATTTAACTTATTTGATGAGCAGACACAAGGAATAGTTGGTGCCGCCTTTTTTGCCCATATGGGTAGGGTTTTTCTGCAATCCCCGGTTTAGTGATCCCACCCACAGATACATTTGAGTTCAGCTACCATGCTGCCGGTACTGGCATGAGGCCGGTGGCTGCCCGGTGACGACCCCCGGTAACGACCGAGTGCAGCCGGTTTTTTCACAAGGACGGTGAAGATGAAAAGATGGCTATTGATGCTGTTGTGCGCCCTGCCCATGCTGGGTCAGGGCGCCGGTTATACCCAGACCCGCTACCCCATAGTGCTGGTGCACGGTCTGTTCGGTTTCGACAAGCTGCTCGGGGTCGATTACTTCTACGGCATCCCCCAGGCCCTGACCCGGGATGGTGCCAAGGTCTACGTGGCCCAGGTCTCTGCCACCCAGAGCTCGGAGCTGCGCGGTGAACAGCTGCTCAAGCAGGTGCAGCAGGTGCTCGCCATCACAGGGGCCGAGAAGGTGAACCTCATCGGCCACTCTCACGGTGGCCCCACCATTCGCTACGTCGCTTCGGTCGCCCCCGAGCTGGTCGCCTCCGCCACCAGCGTGGGCGGGGTCAACCATGGCTCGGAGATCGCCGACCTGGTGCGGGCCAAGGTGACGCAGGGCTCGGCGGCCGAAGGTCTGGCGGTGGCCGCCGCCTCGGCCCTGTCCGGGGTCATCTCGCTGCTCTCCGGGGGCAGCCAGCTGCCGCAGGATCCCCTCGCAGCCCTCGACGCCCTCACCAGCACCGGCGCCCAGCGCTTCAACCAGCGCTATCCGGAAGGGCTGCCGAGCCAGCATTGCGGCGAAGGGCCCATGCAGGCCGCCAACGGGGTCTACTACTTTTCCTGGAGCGGACGCGGCACCATGACCAACATCCTGGATCCGGTGGATCCGGCGCTGGCGCTGACCGGCAGCTTCTTCAAGGAGCCCAGTGACGGCCTGGTCGGGGTGTGCAGCAGCCACCTCGGCAAGGTGATCGGCACCCACTTCCGCATGAACCATCTGGACGAGGTGAACCAGTCGTTCGGCATTCGCCACCTGTTCGAGACCGACCCGGTCAACCTCTATCGCCAGCACGCCAACCGCCTGCAGAGGCTGGGACTATGAACAGGGCATGGCTGATGGCTGCTCCGCTGGCGGCGGCCCTGCTGCTGGGGGGCTGGCAGTATTGGCCCTCCGCTGACGCAACCGCCCCTTCGCCGCAACATGCCGGGCCCGCTTCCCCTCTGGTCAGGCAGGCCGCACCGCCGTCGGATAAGTCCTCGCTGCAGGCCCGCCATGAAGCCTTTCTCGCGGCCGAGGGCAGCCTGACGGTGCCGACGGATCCGGGCCTGGCCAGCTTGCAGAAGCTGTTCGACGAGCGCGAACAGTTGCGCAGGCAGCGCTTCACCCCGGTCGAGCAGGAGCAGCTGTTTGCCGAGGACAGGCTGATGGAGCAGTGGACCCTGCGCCGCAAGGCGCTGGCGGAGGCCAGCGATGCCGACAAGCCGCTGCTGGCGAGCGAGCTGGAGCTCTGGCTGGCGGAGCAGCCCCAGTGGTTTCGGGAGGCGGAGGCCAACAGCCGCCTGCTCGGCGATCTGCAGGCTCTGGATCAACTCCCCGCAGCCGGGCGTGACGCCGCACTGCGCGAACAGTTGGGACCGGAGGCGGCAGACCGGTTGCACCAGCTGGCAGAGAGCCAGCAGGGGTTCGAGCAGCAGCTGGCCGGCTATCTGGCCGAGATCAGGCCCCTGCCTGCCGAGGCCCGGGTCAGCCAGCAGCCGGAGATCCTGGCACGCTGGTTCGAGCCCGGTCAGTGGCGACGGGTGGAGGCCCTCACCCGGCTCACCCTGGACGAGCAGTAACCGGCATGAAAAAGGGGCCCGCAAGTGGGCCCCCATTCTTTGACGCTGCCGCCCTTACTGCGGCTTGTTGGCACCCGGCAGCGGCTGCCAGGTGAGGCGAGTCACCCGGTTGCCCTGCACCTCGCAGGTGAGGCAGAGATCCTGCCACCCCTTCTCCTGGCGCAGGGAAACTTCTCCCTTGATGCCCTCTGCACTCCTCTTGAGTTTGGCCGGCTCGAAGGTCACCTTGTCACCTCCGGCGAGCGCCATCAGCTTGCCATTGCAGAGCCACTGGGCGAGCTCGGCCCCCTTGAGCTTGACGCCCCCCTTGTCAGCCTTCTCCTCGGCGGTGCTCGGCGCAAACAACCCGCCCAGCTCGGCCGCCCGTCTGGTCAGCCAGGCTTCCCGCTGCTGCATGCTCATCTTGCTGACAAACTCCGCAGGCTGCCCCTTGTCGTCCAGCCATTGGGTCAGCTTGCCACTGTCATCGAAGGCGAACTGAGCGGCGGGCTCCTTCACCCCGAACAGCTTGCCGCCCTTGAAGTAGTAACGGCTCTCCCCTTCCTGTTTGCCCTGCTCGTTCAGGATGGGCACGGCGATGATGACGGGCGTGCCGTCGACCCAGGCCTTGATGTCAACGCCATCGTGGCTGAACAAGCGGGTATCGAGGGCGCTGTCGGCCCCCTTCTCCATCAGGGTGAACTGCTCGGCCAGGGAGGCGGCGAATGAAGGCAGGGAGCAGAGTCCCAGTCCCAAGCCGAGGCTCAGGGCGATCGCGGTTGTGCGCATAAGTGTCCTGTGGTGGGCCCGAAGGCCGGATTAACTCTCTACCAGCCAGGTCCTCAGTCCCTCCCGGTGAGCCTCGCTCAAAGGGATGGACTGCCGGGTCCGGTAGTCAAAATGGATCAGGGTCGTCTCGGCGGTCACCGCCAGCTCGCCGCCCTGCCAGGCTTCCTGCCAGAGCGTGAAGGAGCTGGTGCCGATACGCCGCACGCCGGTCTTGATCGACACCATCTGGCCATAGAACAACTCCCGTTTGAATTGCACCGTGTAGCCCGCGATGATCAGATGCCAGTCATGCACATCCAGCTCGGGCGAGAAGAGGCGAAACAGGGGATCACGGGCCGATTCAAACCAGACCGCCGGCACCGTGTTGTTGATGTGGCCGAGGGCGTCCGTCTCTTGAAAACGGGGTTGGATCTGCATTTCCAGCATGGATGTCGACTCCTTGTCGTAGGACCGCGCACAGGCTAGCGCGCCAACCCGTCCGACTCAAGCGTCCCTGCCTGGGGGTGAGAGCCACCGCCGGTTTCCGGCTCCTGCGCCACCTGCTCGGGCTTTAACCAGGCGCTGCGAAAATCGAACCAGCCAAGGGCCGTCATGCGCACACCGTGCACGCCGACACGGCTCTCCAGCTCCAGCCAGTGGTGAAACAGCGGCACGAACCAGCTCTGGCGCTGCACCTCGGCCAGCAGGGCGCGGGGGCCGGGCTCTTCACCATGGGCGCGCCACTGCGTCAATCCCTGCCACAGGGCCTGCTGGCCGCCCCACACCCGGCGCAGCAAGGGGGTGCCCTGAAGCCAGGCGTAAGGGGCGAAGGCGTGCTCATGCTCCAGGTTGAGGGTACCAAGCCAGAGATCCACATCCTCGTCCTCACCGCTCACCCAGCGGCCGTAGTCCAGGGTACGCACCTCGAGCTGGATCCCCTGCTCTGCCAGCAGGCTGCTCATGGCGCTGGCGCACTCGTTGAACTCCAGATGCTGGTTGAAGCAGGCCAGTACCAGCCGCGCTGGCAGTCTGACCGGGCCGGGCTCGGGAAGAGGCAGACTCTCGCGCCAGTGGGGCAGGAGGCCCAGAGCGCTGGTCCAGCCCCGCTGCAGTTCGGGTGCCACCCGGGCCATCAGGGCGATGGGGTTGAGCAGCCGGGTCAGCCACTGGCGCAGGGCCGGGTCCTGCAGGGGGACCGATCTGTCGTCCTGCAGCAGGAAGTAGCAGCCCGACTCGAGTTCGGACTCCCCGCGCATGGAACCAAGCTCCGGGGTGTCGCTGCCCAGTCTGACGTGGCTCTCCAACCGTTCCGCCAGCTCCGGCAGCATCCAGATGTCGATCTCGTCGAGCAGGGCCCGCAGCCCGAAGTAGTCGTCAAATGCTTCGAGGCACAGGTGCAGCGGGTCGTTGGCGCTCACCCGATAGGGGCCGGTGCCCACCGGCTGCAGGGCGAAATTCGCCTCCCCCTTGAGCTCCCGCGGCAGGATGGCCGCCACCGGCTCGGCCAGCAGGTGCGGCAGCAGAGGATCCGGGCTGTCGAGATGGATGTCCAGGGTGCGCGGCCAGCGGCTCTCCAGCCGTGCCAGATGGGCGAACAGCGGGCGATCCCGCAAGGCCTGCAGGCTCTCCATCACATCCTCCACCACCAGTTCGCGGCCATGGTGAAAGCGCACCACGGGGCGCAGATAGAAGCGCCAGTGACAGGGGGCCAGACACTCCCAGTAGTGGGCGAGATCCCCCTCTATTTCCCCATTTTCCTCGTTTCGCCGGGTCAGACCGTTGAAGATCTGGCGGCTCAGGTGAATCTCGGAGCGGCGCAGCGGGCCGGTGGGCAGCAGGCGCGGCAGCGGCCGGTAGTAGGGCACCCTCAGGATCTGGCGCCCCTCCCGGGTGGCCTGGCCGAGCTGCTCGATGAGCAGCGGAGTGAGCAGATCGAGGCGATCTTCGGCCAGCCGCACCGCCTGCGCCAGCTGGCCCTGACTCAGCAGATCCCGCAATCGGCGCCGGGTCAGGCTCTCCTGGTTGTCGAGCAGGGTGAGGCGGGAGCGCCGCCCCCGCCCTGCCTCCGCCGTCCAGCACAGCCAGCCCTGCCCTTCCATGCGGCGCAGCAGCAGGCGGGCATTGCGGGGGGTGCAGCAGAGCAAGTCCGCCACCTCGGCGAGGCTGATTTCCCGCTCGTCGCAGCCAAGCTGCTGGGCGAGCCGTTGAAATTGCTGATAAAGGCGGCTAGTAGGCATAAAAGAGGAAATCCCTTGGCTGAAAGTCATCAGTTTTTACTTCCGCATTTTAGCTCAATACTGCTGGCGAACGTGAACACCACAGCACAGGAGCACCATCATGAGCCACGCCAACCCCCTCAAACCGAACCGGATCCAGCAAACCCTTCGTCGCTACTTCCTGAGGATCCTGCCCCGCCCTCTGACGCTGGTCGAAGATCCCATGGTGCAGCTCAACCGCCTGATGCAGTGGGACATGCACCAGATAGACGACAGGGAGTATCGCCGCCGTCTCTGAGGTTGCCGTCACCGACGCCATCCGGTCACCGCCATCCCCCGGCATTGCTTTGCCGGAATGGGTGGTTTACATCGGCGCCAGGACTGCTAGATTGGACGTCTATCCATCCATAATGGTGACATCCAACAAGGAGTGTGTGATGAAAGATGCGACCCTGGCCCTGCACCACGGCTTTTCCAGCGATCCCGCCACCAAGGCGGTGGCCGTGCCCATCTACCAGACGGTGGCCTACGAGTTCGAGAGCGCCCAGCACGGGGCGGATCTGTTCAATCTGGCGGTGCCGGGCAACATCTACACCCGCATCATGAACCCCACCAACGATGTGCTGGAGCAGCGGATGGCCGCCCTTGAAGGGGGGATCGCCGCCCTGGTGGTCTCGGCAGGTTCCGCCGCCATCACCTACGCCATCCAGGCGCTGACCGCCGCCGGTGACAACATCGTCTCCACCCCCCAGCTCTATGGCGGCACCTACACCCTGTTCGCCCACATGCTGCCAAGTTTCGGGGTCGAGGTGCGCTTCGCCCAGGATGACAGCGCCGAGGCCATCGCCGCCCTCATCGATGACAAGACCAAGGCGGTCTATTGCGAGAGCATCGGCAACCCGGCGGGCAACATCGTCGATATCGCCGCCCTGACCAAGGCCGCCCACGCCCGCGGCGTGCCGCTCATCGTCGACAACACGGTCGCCACTCCGGTCTTGTGCAAACCCATCGAACACGGCGCCGACATCGTGGTGCACAGCCTGACCAAATATGTCGGCGGCCACGGCAACTCCCTGGGGGGCGTCATCGTCGACTCGGGCAAGTTCCCCTGGGCGGATCACGCCGAGCGCTTCCCCCAGCTGACCCAACCCGAGCCTTCTTATCACGGGGTGGTCTACACCGAGGCCTTCGGCCCGGCGGCCTTCATCGGCCGGGTGCGCACCGTGCCGCTGCGCAATACCGGCGCAGCGCTGGCGCCGATGAACGCCTTCCTGCTGCTGCAAGGGCTGGAAACCCTGAGCCTGCGCATGGAGCGCCACGTGGACAACGCTCTGCGGGTGGCCCACCACCTCAAGCACCACACCAAGGTGGCCTGGGTCAGCTACGCCGGTCTGCCGGGTCACCCCCACTACCCGCTGGCGGAGAAGTACATGGCCGGTCGCCCCTCGGCCATCCTCTCCTTCGGCCTGAAGGACGGCTACGAGGCGGGCGTGCGCTTCTACGATGCACTCAAGATCTTCAAGCGGCTGGTCAACATCGGCGACGCCAAGTCCCTGGCCTGCCACCCCGCCTCCACCACCCATCGCCAGTTGAGCGAAGAGGAGCAGGCCAAGGCTGGAGTGAAACCTGAGATGATCCGGCTGTCGGTGGGGATCGAAGCCATCGAGGACATACTGGCGGATCTGGATCAGGCGCTGGAGGCCTGAGTCAATCGACGAAGGAGCGGGCACCACGCCCGCTCTTTTTCATCCATAAGTGAACCTGCTACCGGGGCGCTACGTATCACCGCCTTCCGTCACTGCGTCGAGGTTTTCATGATAGTCCTGCACCACCTGAACAAATCCCGCTCCCAGCGCATCATCTGGCTGCTTGAAGAGCTGGGCCTGCCCTACCAGATCAAGGCCTACCAGCGCGATGCCGCCACCTTTCTGGCGCCGCCCGAGCTCAAGGCCGTCCACCCCCTCGGCAAGTCGCCGGTCATCGAGTTTGACGGGCGGGTGCTGGCGGAATCCGGTGCCATCACAGAGTACCTGATCGCCCGCCACGCCCCGGACCGGCTGGCACCGGCCGCCGACAGCCCGGAGTATCCCGAATACCTGCAGTGGCTCCACTTCGCCGAGAGCTCCGGCATTCTGCCGCTGCTGCTCGACATGTTCGTGCGCAAGGATGGCAGCCCGATGCGCTTCCTGCCGGACTACGCCAAAGCCGAGTGCGCCAAGGTGCTGGGTTATCTCGATGAGGTGCTGGCAAACCGCCGTTACCTGGTGGCCGATCGCCTCACCGGCGCCGACATCCTGAACTCCTTCCTGGTGGATCTGCTGGCCCAGAGCGGCCAGCTGGCCCAGTTCCCGCACCTTGAGGCCTACTGGCAGCGACTCAACACTCATCCGGCACGCCAGAAGGCGGCGGCGCTGGAGCGCGAGCTGGACCGCAGCGCCGAATAAACGGCGGTGCCCCGGTGACACCCTGCAAAACGCCCCGATGATCGGGGCGTTCTCTTTTCCGTTGGCCAGCCGGTGATCAGAGGGCGAGGGAAAGGATCCGCGCCACTATGGTTGCCAGGATGACTTACAGCGCGTGGGAAAGGATCCTGGCTACCTTGTCGGGGTCGATGTCCTGCTGCTCACCGAGGGCGGTCAGGCCGAACAGCTTGAGGTTGGAACAGATCCCCGGGATGCAGCGCGCATCCAGGCCATAGTCGGCGAGACGGGTACCCACCCCCATCTGCTGGAAGAACTGCTCGGTGCGGATGATCGCCTCCTCGATACGCAGTGCCTTGTCCTCGCGGCTGGAGTGCCATACTCGCTCGGCGAACTGGGCCAGCTTCTCCTGCTTCTGGGCCGCTTGCTCCCGCAGCAGGGAGGGCAGCACCACCGCCAGACTCTGGGCATGATCCAGCCCATGCAGGGCGGTGAGCTGGTGACCGATGGCGTGGGTGGACCAGTCCTGCGGCACACCGCGACCGATGAGGCCGTTGAGCGCCAGGCTGGCCGCCCACATCAGGTTGGCGCGCACCTGGTAGTTGGTGGGCTCCGTCAGCGCACGCGGACCGTTGTCCACCAGCACCTGCAGCAGCCCTTCCGCCAGCCGGTCCTGCACCTCGCCCCCCACCGGGAAGGTGAGGTACTGCTCGAGGATGTGGACGAAGGCATCCACCACGCCATTGCCCACCTGGCGCGGCGGCAGGCTGTAGGTGGTGGCGGGATCCAGCACCGCAAACACCGGCTGCACCAACGGGTTCATGAAGGAGAGCTTGGCCTCCCCGCGGCTCACCACGGCGGCCGGGTTGCTCTCCGAACCGGTGGCCGGCAGGGTCAGCACACAGCCGAGCGGCAGCGCCCCCTTGATGGGGGCCTTGTCCCGCAGGATCTCCCAGGGATCGTCCCCCTCGAAGCAGGCAGCGGCGGCCACGAACTTGGTGCCATCCACCACGGAACCGCCACCCACCGCCAGCAGGAAATCGATACGCTCGCGCTTGACCAGATCCACCGCCTCCATCAGCTGGTCGTACTGGGGGTTGGCGCCGATACCGGGAAATTCCAGCCACTCCCGACCTGCCAGCGCCTGGGTCAACTGGTCATAGACCCCGTTCTGCTTGATGCTGCCGCCGCCGTAGAGCACCAGCAGACGGCTGCCGACCGGGATCAGCTCCGGCAGCCTGGCGATCTGGCCTTCACCAAAGCAGATGCGGGTGGGATTGGCATATTGGAAGTTGTACACGGCAGAGCCCTCGGTTGATTGCATGCCGGGGAATTGTGCGCCTGCCGTGCCATCAGGTCAAAAACGGGAGCCTGTCGTCAAAAATACGATGCCAGCCTGCCGATGCCGGGCGCTCCTGCCCGGCTTTGCTATGGTGATAGCGGGAAGACGAGTTCGTCGCCCCCTCAAGCCCCTCCCGGGGTCCCTTTCCCACTCACAGGGTCTCTATCATGAAACTGAAGCACGCCTGGATTGCGGGTGCCCTCACCCTCTGTGCCCCTCCCCTGCTCTATGCCGCCGAGGTCACCACCCATGTGGCCGTGGCCCCCGGACAAGCCAGTCTCGCCGAAGAACTGACGGCCAGGGCAACCGTCACCGCCATCGACCTGGCCACCCGCAAGGTCAGCCTGAAAAATGCCGAAGGGCAGACCCTGGATCTGATCGCCGGGGAGGAGGTGACCAACCTTCCCCAGCTCAAGGTGGGGGACGTGGTGGCCTTGCGATACCTGCAACTGCTGGATCTGACGCTGCTCAAGGGCACCGCCGGGGTGAGAAAGCGGGTGGTGGAAGTGGAAGGGGGCAAGGCCGCCCCGGGAGAACAGCCGGCGGCGGGCGCCGGCATGCAGGTGACCATCTATGCGGACGTCATCGACGTCGACAAGGCGCAGCAGACCATCAGGGTCAAGGGGGTAGACAAGACCCTCAGCATCCAGGTGAAGGATCCGGCCCAGTTCGCCCTGATCGCCAAGGGGGATCAGATCAAGGCGGTGCAGACCACCGCCATCGCCATCGGGATAGTGCCGAAACAGCCCTGATCCCCCCTGGGCAGGGAGGGCCGCGACCCTCCCAGCTTTATCCGGCCCGGCGCCCCCGGGAGCTCGATGCCTTGTCCCCTGGCGCCAGCCTTGCCAATCCCGTCACGCCTGAACGGGCGACGACTTGCCGGTGAGGCGATCCATGGCCGCCTTGAGCATGGCATCGCGCTGCTCGGTGAGCCCTTGGGTCTGGCTCTCCCGTTCCTCGTCCGAGAGCGTCTTGTCGTCGGCCAGGCGCTTGATCTGGCTCTCGAGATCGTCAAATTTCTTGCGATCGAAGCCCAGGGCCTTGTCCACCATCTGCTGCACCCGCGCATCCTTGACGCCGCCGGTCAGGGCCGCACTCTTGCCATTCCTGGCCAGATGCTCATAGGTGAGGGCCTGCTGCGCCTTGCCGGTCAGCGCCTGGCTGGAGAGACTGACCTGCTGAGACCAGCCGCTCTGCTTGTCGTCGCTGTCGCCGAGGGTCGCCAGGGCACGGCTCTGGGACGCGCTCTGGGCGAGCTGCTGACCATAGGGTTTGATATCCATGAAGACTCCACGCTGACTGCCGGTCGCACCGGCCTTTGGGGCCCCTCGCCCCGCCATGGCCAGGATGCAGCAAATTGCGGGCCAACTTGAGTACCGCGCGCCAGACAACCCAGGGCGACGGCACCCGGCAGCGGCGCCATAAAAAGAGGCGCCGAAGGGCGCCTCTCTTGGGTTGGTGAGTCACCAGAGCGGCCTCAGCGGCGGCTGATATGCAGCGGGCCGAAGGTTTGGGCCACCGGCATGATCTCGATGCTGTTGATGTTGACGTGGGCGGGCTGCTCGCTGATCCAGAGTACGGTATTGGCGATGTCTTCCGGCAGGATGGCCTGCACCCCCTGATAGACGGTGGCCGCCTTGGCGCCGTCACCGTGGAAGCGCACGTTGGAGAACTCGGTGCCGCCACACAGGCCGGGCTCCACGTTGGTGACACGCACCGCCGTGCCCGCCAGATCCGCACGCAGGTTGAGACTGAACTGCTTCACGAACGCCTTGGTCGCGCCGTAGACGTTGCCGCCCGGATAGGGGTAGGTCCCTGCGATGGAGCCGATATTGATGACGTGGCCGCGGTTGCGCGCCACCATGCCCGGCAGCAGCAACCGGGTGATCAGAGTCAGGCCGCTGATGTTGGTGGCGATCATCTGCTCCCAGTCCTCAAGGTCTGCCTTGTGGGCAGGCTCCAGCCCCAGTGCCAGGCCGGCGTTGTTGACCAGCAGGTCCACCTGTTGCCATTCGGTCGGCAGCCACTCGATGGCGGCGCGGGTGGCAGCCTTGTCCTGGACGTCGAACACCAGGGGCAGGAACTGCTCGCCCAGATCCTCGGACAGGGCGGCCAGCCGTTCGGCGCGACGCCCGGTGCCGATCACCCGGTGGCCAGCGCTCACCAGCAGGCGGCTGATGGCCTCACCAAAGCCGGACGAGGCGCCCGTTACCATTGCAATCATGTGAACCTCCATTGTTATTTGTCTTCTTGAAAAATCAGCACGTTATATGTCGCGTTTGCCCAGCTTTCGCCATGCGAACACCGCCAGATGCAGCAGGAAGAGACCCGAGCCCCCCAGCGCAAACAGCAGGCCGGTCAGGGCGTTGACCGAGGTATCGGCGCCGCACCACCACCAGACCAGCCAGCCGACGACCCCGATGAGAAAGGTCTGGGCGGCGCAGACCGGGCAGCGCCCGAGCTTGGCCCTGATGGCCGTAGCCAGGCAATCCTCGCAACTCATGATGGCTCCTGCCGCTCATTCCCCAGCGCCAGCACCAGGCGGTGGGCATGCTGGCCGGGCCCGTAATAATCGGGCAGCCGTACCCCGGGGCGAAACCCCAGCCCCTGATAGAGGGCCCTGGCTTCTGGGTTGGCGTCGGCGACCTCGAGGCGAATCGCCCCCCAGCCGGCCTCGCGCCCTTCCCGGATCACCTGCTCCAGCAGGCGGCGTGCCCACCCCTGACGGCGGACGGTCCAGCGGATGGCGAGGGTCTGGATGATGAGACGATCCCAGCCTTTGTGCTCCAGCACGCTCAAATAGCCCATCACCTGCGCCTTCTCGTCTTGCAGCAGCAGGGTGCGCCCCTTGGCCTGATTGAGCAGATAGTGCCAGCGGCTGCGGCCGAAGGCGACCTCGGGGGGAAAACAGTAGCGTTCCAGCTTCACGATGGCGCCCAAATCATCGGCTCGGGCGGCGCGCACGGTCAACACGGGGAGTCCTTGTTCGGTTATTTATCCTCAGCACCAGAAATGCGACTTGTATCACAAGTTACCAAGGCAGAATATTAGGCACTGTAACCTCTTGTTTCCCCTCGCGCCATTGTCGTGCTTGTCGGTGCATCGAAGCCCACTGGGGATCCTGCCGTTTCTGGCAGTCCTTTCTGTGGAGCCTGAAAATATGAGTACCTATGTCATCGTCGAGGAGCCGGGCGACTGGCCCTGCCATGCCGACTATCTGCTGACCGCCCGCACCTACCTGCAACACGGTCTGCCCACCACAGGGGGGCGTCCGCGCATCATCAACCTCTGCCGCAGCCTGGAACACCTGGGGGCCGGTTATTACTGCTCCCTGCTGGCCCAGGCCCGCGGCCACCACTGCCTGCCGGGATTGCAGGCCATCAGCCGGCTGCAACCCCAGCAGCCCCCCGCCAAACTGTGGCGCAAATTGCAGGGCTGGCTGGCCCAGCAGTGCGAAGACAGGATCCGGGTGCGCGCCATCTTCGGCCAGTGCGAACAGAGCGAGCTGGCGGGGCTCGCCCGCTATTACTACGGCCTGAGCCAGTTGCCGCTGCAGGAGCTGACCCTCAAGCGCGGTCGCCACGGCTGGTCGGTGCGCCAGCAGGAGAGCCTGTCACCGCTGGCGCTGAGCCCGAGCGAGAAGGCGCTGATGGTGCAGCACGCCCAGGCGCTGGTGGGCACGGGGGACGAGGAGCAGACGGCACCACGCTACCAGCTCGCCATCCTGGTCGACCCCAACGACGGCCGCGCCAGCAGCGATGCCCTGGCGCTGGAGCGTTTCATCAAGGCGGCCGCTGCCCAGGGGATCCAGGCCGAGATCCTGCCTCCCTCGGCCATCGAACGGTTGCCGGAGTTCGACACCCTCTGGCTGCGCGCCGAGACCGCGGTCGGCCACTACACCTTCGAGTTTGCCCGCCGTGCCGAGCAGCTCAAGATGCCGGTCATCGACAGCTCCCGTGCCATCCTCGCCTGCAGCAACAAGCTCTATCTCTACGAGCTGATGGTGCGCAGCGGCGTGCCCATGCCCCCCACCACCGTCGTGACCCGCCGCGGCCGCCAGCATGTGGACGAACTGGTGCAGCGCCTCGGTCTGCCACTGATGGTGAAAATCCCCGACGGCGCCCAGGGGCGCGACCTCGCCATGGCCGGCGATGACATCCAGCTCGCCCGCCTGCTGGATGAGGGGCTGGCCCGCTCCGCCCTGCTGCTGGTCCAGAGCCGGATCCCTGCCGAGTTCGACTGGCGCATCGGCTTTCTCGACGGCTCGCCGCTGTTCGCCTGCCGCCGCTACCGACCCGAACCCGGCAACCGCATCCGTCGCCGCAAACACCCCCTCGACATGAGCCGCATCGAGGCGCTGCCCCTCAGCGACGTGCCGGAGCGGGTGCTGCAAACCGCCCGCCGCGCCGTGCACCAGCTCGGCAACGGCCTGTTCGGGGTGGATCTGCGCCAGCAGGGTCAGGGCTGCGTGTTGCTGGAAATCATCGACAACCCCTGGATACGTGGCGATATTGAAGACAGGGAGGCAAAGGACCTCTACGAGCGCCTCGCCCGGGCCTTCCGCCAGCGGCTGGAGAACCGGGGGCAGAGCGCGACAGGATAACAAGCATCGCGAGCAGAGGTGGATATGATGACAATGCAGTGGTGGGACATCGCGCCCCTTGGCTGGGAGAACATCCTGGTCTGTCTGGTGTGTGGCACCCTGGTGGGGCTGGAGCGGCAGCTTCGCGGCAAACCGGTGGGGATCCGCACCTCTTCCCTCATCGTGCTCGGCACCTACTGTTTTCTCGCCATCGGCGCCGCCGTCAGTCCTCAGGGCGCCGATCAGGCGCGGGTGCTGGGTCAGCTCATCACCGGGGTCGGCTTTCTCGGGGCCGGGGTCATGATGACCCGGGATGGTCAGGTGCTGGGGGTGACCTCCGCCGCCGCTATCTGGATGCTGGCCGCCCTCGGCGCCCTCATCGGCATGGACATGCTGCATCAGGCGCTGCTGCTCACCGTCGTCACCCTCTCCATCCTGGTGGGGGTGGACTATCTGGAAGCCAGCTTCAAGAGCCTGCGCCACGGGGTGCACAACCGGCTGGAACACTGGCGCCACGGGGCCGAGCCCTCGGTCTCTTCCCGCCGGGACGACCTTGGCAGCGGCATCGAGAAGTAAGCCGCCACCATGAAAAAGGGCTCCATCATGGAGCCCTTTCTGTTGTCTGCCTCCCTCAGCGCACCAGCAGGAAGCGGCCAGTGAGGGGTGGCAAGTCCACCGTCACGCTGCTGCCACCGATGGCCAGGCTCTCGCCGCTCTGCAGATCCACCAGGGCGCTGCCGCTGCGCAGCTTGCCGACCGGCACAGCGTAGCTCTGGGGCGTGGTGGAGACGTTGAGCAGGTAGACTACTTGCTCGCCCGCCGTCTGCTTGATGTCGCCATAGACGCTCCCCTCGGCCACCAGCTTGACCCGCTCCCCCTGATAGAGGGCGGGGTGGGCGGCGCGCAAGGCCAGCAGGTCGCTCAGCCACTGCTTGAGCTCGGCCTGCTCGCTGCTCGGCGCGAAACCGGTGACACCGGGGACCTTGCCATCGCTGCGGGCCACGTGATCATCGCAGAGCCCCTGGGCCGCACAGTCGCCCCCCACCTGAGTGGCAAAGCCAGGCACCTCGTCGCCAAACTCCTCGCCGTAGTAGAGGGTGATGGGGCCAGAGCGGGCTGCCATGAAGCTGAAGGCCGCCTTGTGGCGCTGCCAGTAGTCCGCCCCATTGAAGTTGCCCCGCTCCAGCAGATCGCCGAAGCGCACCAGATCGTGGTTGCCCAGCATCAGGTTGGGCATGGCGTGGTCCGGGTAGTTCTCCACCTTGTTCCAGCTGGCGTCGAGCACGCTGGCCCCCTGCCCGCCCTTGCCGGACTCTTCCACCGCCAGCGCCTGTACCAGGCCGTAGCGCAGCGGGAAGTCGAACGCCGAAGAGAGCGCCGGGTTGTCGCTCGGGCCATAGGCCTGGGCGCGGATCTCGTCGGCGCCCTTCCACACTTCCCCCACCATGTAGCCGAGGGTGCCCCACTGCTGGCCGGCGGTCTTGCGCGCCGCGCTGGCCCGCTCCACTTCGCTGCGAATGGCGCGCCAGTCGTCGAGACCAAGCTGATAAGCCTGATCGAGGCGCCAGCCGTCGATGCCGTACTGCTCGACCCAGTAACGGGCCACCTCCTTGAAGTAGGCCAGACTCTCGGGCTGGCCGTAATCCACCAGCTGGCCCGGGTAGCCTGCGCCGCCGCTCTTGAGTGCTGGCAGCCGCCCCTCTGGTGAAGGCTTGCTCACCCCCACCTTGTTGACGTGGCCGAACACCCCGTCGAGGAAGACATAGAGCCCGCGCTGGTGCGCCCCGTCCACCAGTTGCTTGAGCTGGGCGTTGCTGCCGAAGTTGGGATCCACGTTGAAGAAGTCGCAGGCGAAGTAGCCGGTGGCATCCAGCCGGTCGTCCCCGGCCTGGCCGGCGCAGGAGTCAAATACCGGGGTCAGCCAGATGGCGTTGACGTTGAGGCTCTTGATGTGGTCGAGGCTGTCGATGATCCCCTGCAGATCGCCGTTGTGCCGGGAGGGGCCGTAGCCAACGCCGTAGTTGGCGCTGCCGTCGCCGTCGACGAAGGACTCCACCATCACCTGGTAGGTGCGCAGGTTGCAGGCTGGCTGATCATTGCCGTAGCAGGCGCGGCTGGCCGACGCGGGGGGCGGATTGACCACCGGGGGCTGGGGGTCACTGCTGCCACCGCCTCCCCCGCTGCCGCAAGCCGTCAGTAACAGGGCGGCCCCGATGAGGCCGCCACGACGCAACGTTCCTTGTTTCATTGTTATGTTCCCGCTGTGGTGGATGGGCGCCCAAAGCGCCGCACTGGGGTCATGATATCGACCTGACCGACGCGGGTCTGTGACTGAAAACGTTACCTGACTCAACGAGTTAGCATGTCAGAATCGATGCATGTTGCGATCGGGGAAGGCGGCGCGCTCGTCGATGGGCAGGATCAGGTGGTAGACCTCGTGGGCCGCCAGGGTGAAGCCCGAGGGCCACGCCAGTTGATGGCGATCATCGATGAAGACACGGGCGAAGCGACGCTCGGTCTCCATGGCCGCAAACAGCGGCTGACCGCGCCAGGGGGTGAGATCCAGCACGCCTGTGGTGCCGTCGGAGAGCACCACGAACAAAGACCAGCCCTGCATATATTCCACATCGATGAAGACCGGCATCCCTTCGGCTCCGATTGAGAAATTCGGCGCCATTATAGGCACGACCCTTGTCTCGATGTGCCAGCAGGATCACAGTTTTCCCAGCGTTTTATGCTCTCTTCGAACCCTGCATCCCGTCACAAAAAAATCATAAAACGTGCCAACTTTTCCATGTATACCCCATGCCCATGCAACCTTTGCCAGGCGCCACTGTCATACTCCTGCACCATAACAACAATGCGTCCGGGGACTGGGCGCAAACAGGTTTGCAGGAACAATATGACCACCATCAGACAATGGCTGGGACCGGTTTGGCCCATCGCCGTATTTTCATTGATCGCGCTCATCTCCCTGACCGTCAGCCGCCTTGGCCTGGGGCTCTGGCAACTGGAACGGGTGGATGCCGTCTCTGGCTGGCAGGAGATGCTGCTGCAAGGCATTCGCGTCGACGTCGCCACCCTCTGCTGGGTCTGGGGCGTACCCGCCGTCTTGACCCAGTTGCTGGCCGGGCCCCACGCGCCGGGGCGGCTCTGGATGCAGCTTATCCGGATCTGGCTCACCCTGGGGCTCTGGCTGATGCTCTTTCTCGAGATCTCCACTCCCGCCTTCGTCACCGAATACGGGGTGCGCCCCAACCGCCTCTATGTGGAGTACCTCATCTATCCGAAGGAGGTGCTCTCCATGCTGTGGGCTGGCCGCAAGGGCGAGCTGCTGCTGGCCGTGATCTTCAGCGGCGCCGTGCTGGGCGGTGGCTGGTGGCTGAGCGGCCGCCTGGTGCGTGACCTAAGCTTCCCCCGCTGGTACTGGCGCCCCGCCTTCGCCCTGCTGATCCTCGCTGTCGGCTTCCTCGGCGCCCGCTCCAGTCTCGGCCATCGCGCCCTGAATCCGGCCATGGTGGCCTTTGCCGACGATCCCCTGGTCAACGCCCTCACCGTCAACTCCGCCTACTCCCTCTTCTTTGCCATCAAGCAGATGGGGGCCGAGGAGGATGCCAGCCAGTTTTACGGCAAGATGGCTGACCATCAGGTACTCGACATAGTCCGCGGGGAGAGCGGTCGCCCTCTCGGCGATTTTACCTCTGCCGATCTGCCGAGCCAGACCTTCAACACGGCCAGCTACCAGGGCAAGCCCAAAAACCTGGTGATCCTGCTGCAAGAGAGCCTGGGGGCCCAGTTCGTCGGCTCCCTCGGCGGCCTGCCGCTCACCCCGAACATCGATGCCTTGTCGAAAGAGGGTTGGGCGTTCGAGCAGCTCTACGCCACCGGTACCCGTTCGGTACGCGGCATCGAGGCGGTGCTCACCGGCTTCACGCCGACCCCGGCCCAGGCCGTGGTCAAGCTCGGCAAGAGCCAGACCAACTTCTTCACCATCGCCGACCTGCTCAAGCAGCGAGGCTATGACACCAGCTTCATCTATGGTGGCGAGAGCCACTTCGACAACATGCGCAGCTTCTTCCTCGGCAACGGCTTCACCACCATCGTCGAGCAGAAGGACTTCAAGAACCCGGTGTTCGAGGGATCCTGGGGTGCCTCGGATGAAGATCTGATGGCCAAGGCCGACGAGACCTTCGCGGCGCTGCACAAGGAGGGCAAACCCTTCTTCAGCCTGGTGTTCAGCTCCAGCAACCACGATCCCTTCGAGTTCCCCGACAACCGCATCGCCCTGTACGAGCAGCCCAAGCAGACCCGCAACAACGCCGCCAAGTACGCGGACTACGCCGTCGGCGAGTTCTTCAAGAAGGCCAGGGCATCGGACTACTGGCAGGACACCCTGTTCCTGGTCATCGCCGATCACGACAGCCGGGTCGGGGGAGCCAGCCTGGTGCCCATCCCCCGCTTCCACATCCCGGGGGTCATTCTGGGGGACGGCATAGCACCGAGAAAGGATCCCCGCATCGTCAGCCAGATCGACATGGCCCCGACCCTGCTCTCCCTCATGGGCATCAGTGCCGACTACCCCATGCTGGGCAAGGATCTCACCCGCATGCCCGCCGACTGGCCGGGGCGCGCCATCATGCAATACGACAAGAACTTCGCCCTGATGCGCGGCAAGGATGTGGTGATCCTGCAGCCCGAGCGGGCGCCGGAAGGCTTCATCTACGAGGATGCGACCGAGACGCTCACCCCGGCGCCGCAGCCGGGCGCCATGAAGGATGCCGCCCTGGGGCTGGTCCTGTGGGGCAGCCTGGCCTATCAGCAGGGGCTCTACCGGACGGCGCAGGACAGCCGGCTGGCTCTCAACTGAGGAACCGCCCACAAAAAAACCGCCCTCGTGAAGTGAACCCCGAAAGTTGGACACCCAACGAGTAGGTGTTCTTCGTTTCTATGGGAAAGCAAAAATACTCGACCGACTTCAAACGTCAGGTCGTTCTTCACTATCTCAG
>NZ_JAPCIZ010000019.1:0-8513 GCF_027707725.1 Aeromonas sp. QDB25
GCCTCTCCCCGCTTTGCCACGGACATATCAATATGCTCGGCCATTATTCCTTCACGCTGGCAGAACTGGTGACCAAAGGACATCTGAGACCATTAAAAGAGGCGTCAGAGGTAGAAAACGTTGCTTAACGTGAGTTTTCGTTCCACTGAGCGTCAGACCCCGATTAAGGTGGATATCCACTTCATCTTCATAAAATACCGGATGCTCTGCGCTGCATTCATCCAGCGCTTTGTGGATTACCGCCATCTTTTCATCTTTATGTGGGTCACGGATACGCAGAGTTGGCGCGGCCCTGCGCCATACAAGCCCCGCAGATGGCAACCAGCGGCGAACGGTTCCTGCATGTAACTGGCAACCGGTTATCTCATTGATTTTTAATGCCAGTAATTCGGTGCTCCAGCGTGAACGTTGATAACCAAAATCGCCGGGAGAATGCTTTATCAGCTCACGTAACAGGGTGCAGATATGTTCAAAAGGCCAGCGTCGGGAGCGCCCTGCGGGTAAGGATTTCAGGCCTTCAATACCTGAGTGCGTAAACCAGTTAATCCAGCGACCAACGGATGAACGAGCACAACAGAGAGTTCTGGCAACATCGCTGACCCGTTCACCCCGATGAAGCATCAGCATGGCCGTGAGTCTGCGGGCATGATTTTTATCGCGCGTTTTATGAATAGCTTTCTGCATCAGGCGTCGTTCGCCACGGGGTATTGGTGCTATGATCGGCATCGCTCAGTCCGGTTGGTGGTTTTGGTTGGTTTGGCGATTGATCAGATCGCACAATCCGGGCTGAGTTCCCTTTCAGTGATCTACTATTCCGCGCATCTATTTAGATTATTGGAGACTATCATGAAGTTTGAGAAGTCACAGGCAGCAGTTGACCGCCTGACCCCCGAGCAACGCCGGATTACCCAGGATTCGGGGACCGAAAGGCCCTTCACGGGCGAGTACAACGACAACAAGGAGCCTGGCATCTACGTCGACATAGTGTCGGGAGAGCCACTGTTCGCTTCGACGGACAAGTTCGATTCGGGTACTGGCTGGCCCAGCTTCACCAAGCCGATCGTTTCGGCAAACGTGAACGAGGTGCGGGACAGCGCACACGGCATGGTCCGGACGGAGGTCAGGTCAGTACACGCAGACAGTCATCTCGGCCATGTGTTCCCCGATGGTCCTTCCGACCGCGGCGGTCTGCGGTACTGCATCAACTCAGCGTCCCTTCGCTTCATCCCGCGCGACGAGATGGAGTCCGAGGGATACGGTGAATATCTCGATCAAGTAGAGGAGGCTTAACATGCATCAGCGCGCTGTTCTCGCAGGAGGATGTTTCTGGGGCATGCAGGATCTGATCCGCAAGCGGCCCGGCATCATCTCGACCCGTGTGGGTTACACGGGCGGCGATATTCCGAACGCCACGTATCGTAATCACGGCACGCATGCCGAGGGGATCGAGATTGTCTTCGACCCGACAGTGACGAGCTACCGGAACATCCTGGAATTCTTCTTCCAGATCCACGATCCGACGACGCTGAACCGCCAGGGCAATGATCGTGGGCTCTCCTACCGGTCGGGCATCTATTATGTCGACGAGGAGCAGAAGCGCGTCGCCGAGGATACGATCGCCGATGTGGATGCCTCGGGGCTGTGGGATGGCAAAGTGGTGACCGAGGTCCAGCCGGTCGGCGAGTTCTGGGAGGCCGAGCCCGATCACCAGGATTATCTGGAGAAGCACCCGGGCGGCTACACCTGCCACTTCGTCCGTCCCGGCTGGGTGCTTCCGAAGCGCCAAAAGGTTGACGACGTACAGCCAGCGGCCGGGACCGCGGCGGAATAGGCTTCGCTGCCGTTAGTGCCGCGCCGATCCGGTTCGCAACCTCCGACGACCGCGTCAATCGACGCGGTCGTCGAACCCGGCCTTGAAGCAGATCATTCCATTCAGCCGCCGTCGCAGTGCCAGGATCCAGATATGACAGACCTCTCCTCCTTTCCCATCACGCAGCGCTGGCCAGCATCTTATCCGGATCGCTTGCAACTATACGCGGCCCCCACGCCCAACGGCGTCAAGGTCTCGATGATGCTGGAGGAGACTGGCCTGCCGTATGAGCCCCACTTCGTCGACATCTCGAACAACGAGTCGAAGGATCCAGCGTTCGTGTCGTTGAATCCCAACGGCCGCATACCCGCGATCATCGATCCGGCTGGCCCTGACGGCCAGCCCATTGGCATATGGGAAACCGGTGCGATCCTCATCTATCTGGCCGACAAGACGGGGCAGCTCATCTCAACAACACCCGCCCAGCGGTACGAGACTCTGGCCTGGGTGTTCTTTCAGGTGTCGGGCGTTGGGCCGACCTTCGGACAGCTAGGCTTTTTCCTGCGATTTGCCGGCAAGGACTATGAGGACAAGCGACCTCGGCAGCGCTTTGTTGATGAATCCAGGCGTCTTCTCGGGGTCCTGGATCACCGGCTGGAGGGCCGCGAATGGATTGTCGATGATTACTCGATCGCGGACATTGCGACGTTTGGCTGGGTGAATGCGCTGGTCGAATTCTACGCAGCGGGCGACATCCTCGGCCTAAGCAGCTATTCGAACGTGCAGGCATGGCTCGAACGCGGGCTGGCGCGACCGGCTGTACAGCGTGGCCTGCGAATTCCTGCGAGGCCTGCATGACCATTATCGCCGCATATTATTACAACGAAGGTAAGCGAGTCCGTGAAATCAGGCTCGATGAGCACGTCGAACTAAACGAGAATCGCTCGGGCTTCTGCTGGATCGCGCTTAGCGAGCCCACCGCAGACGAACTCAGCGCGATCCAGACGACGTATAACCTCCATCCTTTGGCGATCGACAACGCCATGCACCCGCTGTGCCCGCCCAAGCTCGAGGTCTACAACGATGAGTTGTACGTCGTCGCCCAGACCGCCGAGCTGGTCGGCGACCGGATCAGCTACGGCAAGATGGCGATCTTCACCGGTCACAATCACCTTATCACCGTGCGGCACGGCAATGCCGGAGCGCTGGGCAAACTTCGGGAGCAACTCGAGGCATCGCCGACGCAGTTCGGCAAGGGTGTCGACTATGTGCTGCACGCGATCTTGCACCGAGTGGTCGACCAGTATCTGCCCATCTTCGAAATGATCGAGGACGACGTCCTGGCGATGGAGCGACGGTCGCTGCACGATTTCCTCGGGCCAGAAGAGGTGGCGCGAATCTTCGAACTAAGGTCCGAACTCACGCGGTTCAAGCGCACGCTCGGGGCTATGGCCGAGCTGGTGCGAAAGCTCGTTCGCGGCCACTTTCCCTGCCTCAGCGCCGAAATGACACCATATTTCCACGACGTCGCGGACCATGTCCACCGCGTGCAGTCCATGGTCGACGGCCTCCTGCTTGTCCTGTCCACGGTCTTCGAGGCCAGCAGCCTTCTGGAAGCGCAAAGGATCGGTGTGGTCACTCGCCAGCTCGCGGCCTGGGCGGCGATCTTGGCGGTCCCGACGGCGATCGCCGGAATATATGGCATGAACTTCAAGCACATGCCGGAACTGGACACGCCATATGGCTACTTCGTCGTGCTCGGAGTGATAGCGGTGTTCTGCCTTCTCCTGTTCATGCGCTTCAAGAAGGCCAAGTGGCTATGAGTAACGCACTTCGCGAGCTTCTCCGTCCGCCGAGTCACAGCGCGCTTTGTGCGCGAGCGTGTCCAATCCAGTTCAAGATGAAGGTGCTTCCATGACCTCCCAGGTGACCGACGTTCTAGAAGCAGTCCAGTCATTCATCGCCAAAGGCTATGACCGCGAATACCGCGTCAAGGACGGCAATCTCGTCGATCTCGAACTAGGGTCAACCCTCGATGCATGCAGCATTCGCGTCGATGCGGCGTTGCGCCTCGAGAGCGGGGACGACGGCGAAGATGCCTCCAACATCTACGCGATCACCGATCCGGCGACAGAGCATAAAGGCCTGTTGATCGACGCCTTCGACGTGTTCCACGAAATCTGCCCCCGCGACTTGTCCGAGCGCCTTGTGGCGCATCGGGAAACAGCACCGGCAGGTGACCAGGACGCGCCGAGCAAGCACGGACTACGGAAAGTCTACAAGAGCGAGTTTCACAGCGATCCCGAGCGTTACGTTCTGCGCGAGGGCTTTCCAGACTTCCCGCCATGCCCTTTCGGCCAATCCTTCAGCATCCTCGGCTTCGATACCGCCGAGCAGGAATATGTCTGGCTCGTCACGAGCATCATTCGAGATCCTCGGCTGATCAGGGTTCCATACCAGGGCGAAGACGTCATCAGCGACGAATAGCGGTGTCGCTTAGCCGGAAAGGCTGGCCTTCCTGGCCCACACATCTGCAGGCTGAACTTTAAGAACATCGAAAATTAGGAGGTGATTATGGACTGGAACAAGGACCACATACGAGAAACTATGCTCTTGCTGGAGACAGCAGCGTTGCACAGCGCTCGCGAAAACTACCTGGACCGAGATTCACCAGAATCGAGCGATGCTGACCCTGCCAGGCTACTTCCGCCCGACGAAGCTGTGGGATTTGTTGGTGATCTACAAGGGAGAGCTGATTGCTGCCATCGAGCTGAAAAGCCAGGTAGGTCCCTCGTTCGGTAACAACTTTAACAATCGAACAGAGGAATCTATCGGGACGGCCCATGATCTTTGGACGGCCTTTCGTGAAGAGGCGTTCGGCAAGCAGCCACGCCCTTTCGTCGGCTGGCTGATGATGGTCGAAGACGCGCCGGAGTCCCGCAGGCCGGTGCGTGACTCATCGCCGCACTTCCCGGTCTTCGAGGAGTTCAAGGGGGCGTCGTATCTCACGCGGTATGACTTGCTGTGTCAGCGATTGGTGCAGGAGCAGCTCTACACGACCGCTGCTGTCATTGCGGCAGAGCGCAGTGCGGTGAATACCGGCGACTTCACGGAGCAGTCGTCGATGACCAGCCTCAAGACATTCGTGTCTGCTTTGGCTGGGCACATCGCCGCAGAGGCGGCACGACTGGGCTGATTGGCCGCTTTCGATCATTCTGGCTTGGAGACCGGACGATGATGACAACCACAACTGAAGCGCTTTCAGAGGTTTTACGCGGGTATGGACGCGCCGATGAAACTGCATTGGCATCACTGCTGGAGGTCAGCGACTGGGAGCGCATCGCCCGGCAGGAGCTTGAGCGCCGGGCTACCAGCATCGTGCAGGCGCTGGATGATGCGACCCTTGAGGCCATCGCAGCGGGCACGCTCGACATGCTGGCCATGTGCCGACAGGTGGCCGACGAGATCCACCAGGCCGCCTAAGCCCTCCCCTGCCCTGCCACCGAACCCCGCCGCGTGCGGGGTTTTTTATGACTTCAAATCCTCAAAAGGTGCATTTACTCAAATCCTCAATATGCTATACTGCGCTTGAGTAATTCCTTTTTTCCTCAAACGCTCAATAGCTCAAGGAGCGCATATGCAAGTCATTGCTGTACTGAACCAGAAGGGCGGGGCGGGTAAAACCACCATCGCCACCCACCTTGCCCGCGCCCTGCAACTCGACGGCGCAGACGTGTTGCTGGTTGATTCTGACCCGCAGGGCAGCGCCCGCGATTGGGCCGCCGTCCGCGAGGATCAACCCGTGCCCGTGGTTGGCATCGACCGGCCCACCATCGAGCGCGATCTAAAGAGCGTGGCCCGGAAAGACTTTGTTGTGATCGACGGAGCGCCGCAGGCTCATGACTTGGCCGTGTCGGCAATGAAGTCCGCCGATTGCGTGCTGATCCCGGTGCAGCCGTCGCCCTACGACATTTGGGCAACCTCTGACCTCGTGGATTTGGTCAAGCAGCGCATCGAGCTGACCGACGGCAAGCTAAAAGCGGCTTTCGTGGTGTCCCGTGCGATCAAGGGCACCAAGATTGGTGCGGAAGTCTCCGAGGCGCTGGCCGGGTACGGCCTGCCGATCCTGCAAACGCGCATCACGCAGCGCGTCATCTACCCGAGCAGCGCGGCCAGCGGCACCACGGCCATTGACCAAGAGCCGACGAGCGAGGCCGCCGAGGAAATCCGGGCGCTGGCTGAGGAAGTGCGCCGTTTCCTCAATTGCACCATTTGAGTAATTAAGGAGTAGGTGAAAATGAGTAGCGGGAAACTTGGCATGAAAGCAGGCCGCCCGAGCGCCGCGAAGGCTGGCCCTACCTTGTCCGACCTTGCCGACAAGGCCGCCACCGTCCGGGTGAATTTCGACCTCGACCGGGCCGAGCACACGAAGCTGAAGATTTACGCCGCCAAGACCGGGCGCAGCATCACGGACATTCTGCGCGAACTGGTGCGCTCACTTGATGAAAAGAGTGATTGAGTAATCACTTAACCGGCTGGACGGGTCAAAAGCATGGACTATAGTCCATACATTTTTGATTTGGCGAAATTTAATAATGTTGATGAAATACGGCGCGTGGGGTATAAAGTGATGGTTGAAATGGAACCGTTGAGTCTGGAGGTACTGCCGCCCTCTCATTTCAAGGCGTTTGCGAAGAACGCACCGCATGAGATCAAGGGCGCTGTCATCGAGAACACAGAGCGCGGGCTGGTGATCGTGCTGCACGTTGGCAACGAGCGGCGCATTCTCGGCCAGTACCGGGGAGGCATCCGGTTTTTTCGCTCTTTCGATGGCGCGGCGGCAGTGCTGCGGCAGCATGGCGTGCTGCACTGGACGGCGAATGCAAAAGGCTGGATTCCGCGAACTTTGGAAGCGAAGGAGCGGAGTTCAGATGGATGAAAAAGCAAAGCCCCGCGTGGCAGCGGGGCTTGGCAGGGGGCGGGACTAGTCAGGTGGCACTGGCTAGAACCCAAAGGCGCAACCTATACAGGCAACACCCAGACATGGTTTGCATTGTAGCGCCCCACCTCTTGCCGCACAAGCGGAAAGAAGGTTATGGGACAGGCACAGCTACGACTTTTCAGCCCAGCCGATGAGGCGGGTTGCTATCACGACACAGCCCGGCAGGGCTTTTTCTCGTTGCTCATGGCGACGTGCGAGGGCAGCGGCAAGAAGCAGGACAGTTACCGGCTGTCACAGATGCCCGTGGTGCTCTCCATGCTCGACCACAGCCGGGATACCTGGCTGTCTCAGGCTGAGTTCATCAAGCCCAATCGCCGCGTGGTCAACTTGGCCCGCATCGGCTTGCTGTTCGCCGATCTGGACACCTACCGCGAGCCGTGGGCGCAGGGGCGCAGCCCCGAGCAACTGGCCGCCGCTGTCATGTTCCGCTGCTACGACGAAGGCGTGCCGCCGCCGTCGATCCTCGTTTTCTCTGGCCGTGGCGTGCAAGCAAAGTGGCTGCTGGATGGCACCTTGCCGCGTCAGGCGCTGCCACGCTGGAATGCCTGCCAGCGTTACCTGATCGACCGTCTGGCCGGGCTGGGCGCTGATCCAGCGGCCAAGGATGCAAGCCGCGTGCTGCGGCTGGTCAATACGGTGAACAGCAAGAGCGGCGAGGTTTGCCGCGTCATCCACGTTGAGCAAGGCCCGGACGGCGAGCCGATCCGGTACAACTTCGAGTATCTGGCCGAGGCGCTACTGCCGGTGGCCCGCTGGGACATCGAGGCCGACCGCAAGGCCCGCGCCGACCGTCGCCAGTTCAAGCTGCTGCCGGGCGGCCAAACCGGCAACCTGCGCACGCTCAACGGGCGGCAACTGGCGTGGGATCGTCTGGAGGACTTGCGCACGCTGGCCGCGCTGCGCGGCGGCGTGGCCGAGGGCGAGCGGATGCAGCACCTGTTTTGGCGGCTGAATTTCCTGCTGCTGTCAGGTGCGACGCACACCGGCCAGATGTACCACGAGGCCGCCGCGCTGGCCCGTGAGCTTGACCCACGGTGGAACTACCGCAGCGCCGAGCTTATGACGCTGTACGCCAAGGCCAAGGCCCACGAAGCCGGGGAAAAGGTGGAGTTCGGCGGCAAGCAGTTTGCGCCGCTCTACACGCCCAAGAACGACACGCTTATCAGCCTGTTTCACATCACCGACGACGAGCAGCGCAAGCTGCGCACGCTCATCAGCCGGGACATGGCCGCAGAGCGCCACAGCGAGCGCGAGAAAGCCCGCAGACGTGCCGCTGGGGCTGTCGATCGTGCTTCCTATCTGGAAGCAGCCAGCGCCAAGCAGGCGCAGGCTTTGGCCCTCAAGGCGCAGGGTCTGAGCGTGCGGGCCATTGCTGCACAGATGGGCATTAGCAAGACCGCTGCCGGGCGCTACATCGCAGAGCCGGGAGAGTGTCCCAAGTCCATGCGTATTACAGGCGGGGAGGGCTGATCGTGAGGTGTTCAAAGTCCGTCCGTATTACTAATGGCGGAGCCTTCCGGGCGGGTGTCCCAAGTCCATGCGTATTACTAATGGCGAAGCCTACGCCCGGCGCGTAGCGCCTGCCTTTGAGTAGCGCCTGCCTTTGAGTAGCGCCTGCCTTTGAGTAGCGCCTGCCTTTGAGTAGCGCCTGCCTTTGAGTAGCGCCTGCCTTTGAGTAGCGCCTGCCTTTGAGTAGCGCCT
>NZ_JAPCIZ010000019.1:8613-67265 GCF_027707725.1 Aeromonas sp. QDB25
GAACGGCGCGGCCCCCTCGTCCAGTTCATCGGGTGGCTGTCATGAGTCGCGCCCGTCGATCCTTTCCGCCCGCGCTGCTGGATTCGTTGCGGGCAATGACGGTGCAGGAAACGCTAGACCGGCTGGGCCTGTACTGGAAACGTGAACCTGGCTTTGTGCCGGTGAAGGAGGGGTTTGGGGAGCAATGGAACCAAAAACCAACGTAAGCCCTACCAACGCTTTTCGGTGTCTTCTTCCCAGGCGCCCATCTCGACAAAACAGTTGCGCATGTCGGCCTCCTGGCTGATCTCGGTCAGCAGGTCATGCACGCTCTTGTCCAGCTCATCGTCGCTCCGATACGGAATGGTCAACTCATAGTGGCCGGCATCCAGCCGCTTCATGCCATAGGGCTCCAGGCAGTAGCGCTCAATGTTCTCCGTGGCCCGCTTCCGGCCGCGCACGAACTTGCTGTTATTCACCACCGCGAGGCGCAGGGTGACGGTGGCCACCCGCTCGGCGGCGGGCGGCTCTGCCGGCGACGCGGCCGAAGGCTGCTGGTCGCGTGACCTGGCGCTCTTCTGGTACGCGCCGATCTCGACACCACGGTGGCGCAGGTAGCTGTACAGCGTGCTCTTGGAGATGTGCAGCTTCTCGCCGATCGCGCTGACGCTCAGGCGACCTTCGCGGTAGAGGGTTTCGGCCGCCATGGCGGTGGCCTCAGCCTTGGCTGGCAGGCCCTTGGGACGGCCACCGATCCGGCCACGCGCCCGTGCGGCCGACAGACCCGCCTGAGTCCGCTCGCGGATCAGCTCGCGCTCGAACTCCGCCAGCGAGGCGAACAGGTTGAACACCAGGCGGCCTTGGGCGTGGGTGGTGTCGATGGGGTCATTCAGGCTCTGTAAGCCGACCTTGCGCTCTGCCAGCTCGCCGACCAACTCGACCAGGTGCTTGAGGGAACGCCCAAGGCGATCCAGCTTCCAGATCACCACGGCATCACCCGGCCGCACGTTGGCCAGCAGTTTGTCCAACTCCGGCCGGGCGCTTTTCGCGCCGCTGGCGATGTCTTGGTAGATGCGTTCGCACCCGGCCTGTTTCAGGGCATCGACTTGTAGGTCGGCTTTCTGATCCCGAGTGCTCACTCGCGCATAACCGATCTTCATCAAAAGTACTGTTTACTCGACTACGTTAGTAATAGTTGAACTTTGATTAAGCGTACCAGTTATTTGAACCGTAGCGCGGGGAGCTTAACGAACCGAGCCATTCCTCGATAGAGTTCGGCAAAACCTTCGTTTTGTCGAACCATTGCATCGCCCTTTGTGATTGGCGTATAAACACACAAACACCTATTAGCGGAGAACGCTATGAATACCATTCGCTGGAATGTCGCCGTCTCGGCCGACACCGACCAGTCGCTTCGGATGTTTCTGGCCAGCCAGGGCGGCGGCCGTAAGGGCGACCTGTCGCGCTTCATCGAAGAAGCGGTACGGGCACACATCCTGGAGCTGAGCGCTGAGCAGGCCAAGGCCGCTAACGCCCATCTGAGTGAGGCAGAATTGACCAACGCGGTTGACGAAGCGCTCGACTGGGCACGTAAGCGCTGATGCGGGTCGTGTTGGATACCAACATCCTGTTCAGCGCCCTGATCTCGCCACATGGCGCGCCCGATGCGATCTACCGTGCCTGGCGGGCGGCGCGTTTCGAGGTGGTGACCTCGCGGATGCAACTCGATGAAATTCGTCGAGCCAGCCGCTATCCCAAGCTTCAGGCCATCCTACAGCCCGCCAAGGTGGGCGCCATGATCAATAACCTGCAACGGGCTGTGGTACTGGAGCGCCTGACCATCGAGGTCGAAGCCGATGATCCGGATGACTCGTTTTTGCTGGCCATGGCCTTGGCGGGCGATGCGGACTACCTGGTAACCGGTGATCGCCGCGCCGGCCTGCTGCAACGCGGGCACATCGAACGCACGCGGATCGTCACGCCCGCCGTGTTCTGCGTCGAGGTGCTGTGATCAATGCCGGTCGGTTTTCTGACTCAAGAGCAACGCGACGGTTTTGGCCGCTATGTTGATTCGCCCAGCCGTGAAGAGCTGGAACGTTACTTCCACCTGAGCGATGAAGACCGTGAAGCCATCCAGGTGCTGCGGGGTAACCATAACCGTCTGGGTTATGCCGTTCTGCTGACCACCGTCCGCTTCGTTGGCGTTCTGCCGGACAAGCCCGCCGCCGTGCCGGTGGAAGTCCTGCAGGTGCTTTGCCGACAACTGGCGATTCCAGACCCCGACTGCCTCCAGCGCTATAGCGATCATCGCCGCTGGATACATGCCACCGATATTCAGAACCGCTTTGGCTATCGTCATTTCACCGATCCGGGCATCGGCTTTCGCTTGAGCCGCTGGCTGTATGCCCTCTGCTGGACGGGCACCGACCGGCCGGGAGTGCTGTTTGAGCGAGCCACCTCGTGGCTGTTCACACAGAAAGTCCTCCTGCCTGGTGTGTCTCAACTAGAGCGCTTTATCGCCCAGTTGCGCAGTCGGGTCGAAGAACGCCTCTGGTTTACGCTGGGCCGCAGCGTGACTGAGGAACAGCGATTGCAACTGCAAGACTTGCTGACGGTGGCCGAAGGCAACCGCAGCTCCCGGCTGGATCAATTGCGCTCCGGCCCGGTCATGGTCAGTGGCCCCGCGTTGATTCGGGCACTGCGCCGGCTCGATGACGTGCGCGGCATCGGCATCACCTTGCCGGCGGCGGCGCACATCCCTCCCAGCCGTATCGCCGCCCTGGCCCGCTTCGCCAACACGGCCAAGGTCACCGCGATTAATCGGCTGCCGGCGTCGCGGCGGATGGCGACACTGGTGGCCTTCGCACTCTGCCTGGAGGCGACTGCGCACGACGACGCACTGGAAGTCCTGGAGGCCTTGCTGCGCGACCTGTTCAGCAACGCGGAGAAGGCCGACAAGAAAGCCCGCATGCGCAGCCTGAAAGACCTGGATCGGTCGGCCGCGACGCTCGCCGCCGCGTGCAAGGTCGTGCTGGACAGCTCGATCAGCGATGACAACGTGCGCGCCCGGCTGTTCAACGACCTGCCGAGGACCACCCTGGAAAAGGCCCTGGAAGAGGTCAACGCGCTGATCCGCCCGGTAGATGACGTCTATTTTCTTGCATTGGAAGCGCGCTACCGCAGCGTGCGCCGCTTCCTGCCCGACCTGCTCAAGCACATCCGCTTCGGCTTCAGCCCGGCCGGCAAGGGCGTGGCGGCTAGTCTGGAGTGGCTGCAACTGAACCTGCCGCGCCGGAAGCCAGAGGATGACGCGCCGCAGGAGATCGTGGCCAAGGCTTGGCAGAAGCACATCACCCGCGAAGATGGCTCCCTCGACATGGGTGCCTATGTGTTCTGCACGCTCGATGCGCTGCGCACGGCCCTGCGCCGCCACGATGTCTTCGTCTCGCCCAGTTGGCGCTATGCCGACCCGCGTCTTGGCCTGCTCGACGGTGCCGAATGGCTGGCGGCGCGACCGATCATCTGCCGGTCACTGGGCCTGACCATCGACGCCAAAACCACCCTGGACGCCTTGTCCGTCGAGCTGGATGCAACCTGGCTGGCAGTAGCCGCGCGCCTGCCCGACAACCCGGCGATTCAACTGAGCGAGAACACCGAGGGCAAGACCGAACTGTCGCTCGGGGCGCTGGACAAGCTGGACGAGCCCTGCTCGTTGCTGCAACTGCGGGCGGCCGTGTCTGACCTGATGCCGCGTGTCGATCTGCCGGAAATCCTCTTGGAAATCGCCGCCCGCACTGGCTTTTCCGAGGCCTTCACCCATGTCTCCGAACGCAATGCACGCGCCGACAACCTGGTCACCAGCCTCTGCGCGGTGCTGTTGGGCGGGGCCTGCAACACCGGCCTGGAGCCCTTGATCCGCACCGACAACCCGGCGCTGCGCCGTGACCGGCTGTCCTGGGTCAGCCAGAATTATATCCGCGACGACACCCTGTCAGCGGCTAACGCCATCCTGGTCGGAGCGCAAAGCCAACTGGAACTGGCCCAAGTCTGGGGTGGCGGCGAGGTCGCCTCCGCCGATGGCATGCGCTTCGTCGTACCGGTGCGCACCGTGCATGCCGGCCCCAATCCGAAGTATTTCGGCACCGGCCGGGGTGTCACCTGGTACAACCTGATTTCCGACCAATTCTCCGGCCTCAACGCCATCACCGTGCCCGGCACGCTGCGCGACAGCCTGGTGTTGCTGGCGGTCGTGCTGGAACAGCAGACCGAGTTGCAGCCGACGCAAATCATGACCGACACCGGGGCCTACAGCGATGTGGTGTTCGGGCTCTTCCGCCTACTTGGCTACCACTTCAGTCCGCGGCTGGCCGATGTCGGCGGTACCCGCTTCTGGCGCACGCGCCCGGACGCGGACTACGGCAAGCTCAACGGGCTGGCCCGCCAGTCGGTCAAACTCGACCTGATCGCCGAGCACTGGGACGACCTGCTGCGCCTGGCCGGCTCGCTCAAACTCGGCCGGGTGCCGGCGACTGGCATCATGCGCACGCTGCAAACGGGAGATAGACCCACCCGGCTGGCCCAGGCGCTGGCCGAATTCGGGCGGATCGAAAAGACTCTGCACACGTTGACCTATATCGACGACGAGTCCAAGCGCCGCGCCACCCTGACCCAGTTGAACCGAGGCGAAGGCCGGCACAGCCTGGCCCGCGCCGTGTTCCACGGCAAACGCGGCGAGCTCCGCCAGCGCTACCGCGAAGGCCAGGAAGACCAGCTCGGTGCTCTGGGCCTGGTGGTGAACATCATCGTGCTGTGGAACACCCTCTACATGACGGCGGCCGTGGAACGGCTCAAGCAGCACGGCTATCCAGTGCTGGAAGAGGATTTGGCCCGGCTATCGCCGCTGATCTACGAGCACATCAACATGCTCGGGCGGTATTCCTTTGCGGTACCGGAAGAAGTTGCGCGCGGCGAGCTGCGGCCACTGCGTAATCCAGACGACGACCTGTGATCCCCCTAAACGCTATGAGCAACACCCAAGCTGCTGCTGGATCGGCGGGCACTTCACCGAGCCGAACGAACAGAAAACGCAGCAATCCCCTGGGTTGGGGCGC
The DNA here is from genome assembly GCF_027707725.1 of Aeromonas sp. QDB25. NCBI lineage: Bacteria > Pseudomonadati > Pseudomonadota > Gammaproteobacteria > Aeromonadales > Aeromonadaceae > Aeromonas > Aeromonas sp. QDB25. The sequence continues at coordinate 13,704 of NZ_JAPCIZ010000019.1, forward strand.
AGCAGCGCCTTGCAGTTGCTGCACTCGTAATAGAACTGGCAGGCGTCCGTGGGCATGGTTTCCGGCTTGGCGAAGCCGCAGCGCGGGCAAGTCAGCACGGACTCAAGGACAATGGCGCTCATCGTGACCTCACTTCTGCACTGTGGAGGGGTATCCCGCGTTCGCGGTCGCCTCAGTCAGTGCCTCGGGCTGGGCCTTATCGGGATCGTAGGTGACGGTCGCCGTCTTCTGGTCGAAATTGACCTGGACGTCACTCACGCCGGACACCTTCTCCAGCGACTTCTTGACCGTGATCGGACAGAGTCCGCATGTCATGTTCTGCACGTCGAGCGTGACGGTTTTCGGGGGAGCCGCCAGCGCCACGAAGGGCAAGGCGAAAAGCACGGCGATCAGCAGTTTGCGCATGGTTAATCTCCTTCAGTAGAACAGCGGGGCGAGCCACGGCACGGCCAATAGGCCGAGCAGCAGCACGCTGACGATCCAGAACACGAGTCGCTGTCGCACGAGCGTGCGCGGATCGGCGCAGGGTGTACCTGGCGTACAAACCTGTGGCACCAGGTAGAGCTTGCGGAATGCCAATCCCAGGAACAGTAGAGTCAACCCGATGAAGAGGGGGCGTAGTGGCTCCATCATGGGGTCACCTCAGAAAACGGAAAAAATCGTACGGTAAGCCGCTGGCATGGTCTAGCTTCTCGCAAACGATCGTTTTTGAGAGGCTTCAATGAGAATCAGATCCGCGCTAGTGCTGGTATGGCATGTTGCTTTCTCGAAAACCACTCTCATATTGCACGGCTGAAACAGCCGAGTTTCGAGAACCACGAAAATGCTGTTTCTAGGGGTTGGCAGCTTGCGCAAAGCCGCGCAGTTGCTGGGTATCGGATCTCTTAACGTGCTTTAATTTCCGAATTCTGAAGCGACCCCATCATGGTCAGAGCGCCCACCCACGTACCGCCGACACCGAGTGCCAACAGCACCAGTGGCCCGACACAGCACACCGACGCACCGATGGCGGTCAGCGAACTCGCGACCAGCGAGCCTTTCCCGGTGAGTTGCATCCCCATTCCCATCTCCTGAGCCTGATTGCCTAGGTGCTATTCTAAACTCCGTACCAAAGTACGGAATCAAGGAGAAAGTGATGGCCACAGAGCTGACCATTGGCAAGCTGGCAGACGCCGCCGGGGTGAACGTCGAGACGATCCGCTACTACCAGCGACGCGGGCTGCTGGATGAACCAGCCAAACCCTTGGGTGGCCATCGGCGCTATCCGGTGGACATGGTGAAGCGACTGCGTTTCATCAAGCGGGCTCAGGCGCTGGGTTTCACGCTCTCGGAAGTCGGTGGACTGCTGACGCTGGATGAGTCGTGCGCCTGTGCCGAAACGCGAGCACGGGCTGCACGCAAGCTCGCGTTGATCGAGCAGAAGATGGCCGACTTGGTCGTCATGCAGCAACTGTTAGGCGAACTGGTGCAGCAATGTGATGCGGGAGACGGCGGAACGATCTGCCCGATCATCGAGGCACTGATCAGAGAGTAATGCCTGGCGGGTGAGCTGGAGATCGGAAAGCCCCTTTACGGTGGGATTCAGAGCTTACGTTGGTTTTTGGTTCCATTGCTCCCCAAACCCCAGGGATGCCTGTGGCATCGGATACATCGTCTAGGGAGAGACCTCGGCGGACGAATACGCCGGCCAGGTTCTTCTTGACCGCGAGCACATATGCCCGGTCATCATCATCGATATAAGCGCGGCTCATCCTGTCGGTTCCTTTTGAGCATTCCCGCGCTCTTTTTGTCGGTTTATGTGTCTGTTTCTGTCACGTTGGCAGCACGTTCGCCGCCACTGTCAAAAATGACAGTCATTTTTGATCAGAAGATAGACTATATCGATCACTTCTGGCGGGTGTCGTGGAACTGGTCGGAGTAGGATCTATCCCGATAGCGGTAAAAATAACGGGATAAAAAATGACAATGTGCAATAACGGGATTTCGGCTGGCCAACTGTGGGAGTTGATTGACGAACTGGCGGATTATATTGGGCCTGATGTGGCTGATGAGGTGGTGCTGGCGATGGTAAGTCGCATCAAGGCCATCTCAGATGGACAAAAGGGCCACCTGGTGGTGACCCTTCATGATGTCAGTGCGTGACCGCCTTGAACTGATTAAGCCTCGCAAAGAAGGCCTCTCGCTCTTTCAGGCTCATGGCAATCAAATCGGCTACACTCGTGCCTCTTTCTTCGGTATGATCTGTCCGTTGCATGTCTACCTCCAATAGATTTGCAACTGCGCGGGCTAGGGTCTCTTACACCCTGGCCCGTGCTGTTTCTGGTTAACGGGTTTCGTCTCGTTCCAACTTCTCGCGTACAGCCTCGATGATGTACGCAGTGAACAGCAGGGTGGTTTTGCCCTCGCTCTTCAACGCTGCATGACGGTTGAAGAAATCAACCGGCATGTTGCGGATCTCTTTGGCCTTGGTCTTTGGCTTGTCGATGGTCGCCTCTTTGGCCACCTCCTGCATTGTGGCCCCTCCTGTCAGCTTGTCCCAGTCTACGATCTTGCCTTTGCCAGCCATTTAAAATACCTCTTTAAATATGAATATGATATTAAAGTAATACCAAAATAATATTAATTCAATAGTTCGGTGATTTCAGCAATCAATTCGGCGACCTCTTTTCCTGCTTCACCGTGGCGAGTGCTGGCCCGTTCGGTGACACCCCGCCCCTCCATCATGGCGGCTGGGTAGTCAGCGCGGCGAGACAAGCGGCTGCGCATCAGGGTCATGTGGGGTTGCCGGGCCAGCTGATTTGCCATGCCCTGGTAGTTGCGCCGTGCCGGGTTCGTCCTGGTCATCAGCACCTGGGCGGTGATATGGCGGTCAACCGCTTGGCTTATCTCCTTTACTACATCGTGCATCTTGACCAGCCCGATCTGCTCTGACAGGTCGTCATTGCTTGGGCAGATCAGCAGGTCAGCCATCGCAATGGCCGCCCGGGTGCGGGTAGAGTCAAAGCCGCCGCAGTCGACCAGCACCAAGCCTTGATGGTCAGCCTCGAGCAGCTGCTGCAGGTGGGCAGTATCACGGGGCACCACTACGTTCCATTGCTGCTCAGGTTCGCGCTGACGGTTGATTATGCTGATGCCCTGGTGGGCATCCAGATCGATGATGAGGGAGGGAGCCATCGCGCCGGCCAGCTGGGTGATAGTGGTGGTTTTACCTACGCCGCCCTTGTTGTGCGCGACTGCAATCATGGTGGTTTTCTTCATGTCGTTCTCTCCAGTTTAATATCTTAATGGGATTAAAATAATATTAAATTGGTATTAAGGCAAACAAAAAGGCCGCTCACAGTGTGACCGGCCTCACGCATTACAATGTGACTTTCTCAGCATTACACCCAGATATTGCGGCCAGCAGTTTTGATGCGAACCATCACCACCCCGGGCCGCCCTCCGCGAACCGGTGAGCGTTGCTTTATGGTGTCCTGGTAGTCGGCAGACAGTACAGCCAGCAGCAGGCAGAGGACGCGACTGGCAATAACGCCGAGGGAAAAGGCGCGGGCGATCATGTTGGCCTGGGTTCTGGCTCCAAGCTTTTTCTTGATGGAGGTCTCGGCTGCAGCCCGGTCGATGCTCTTCATGCCGGTCATCTGTTCGATCTCGCTGTTCGTGGCGCCCTCGGCCAGCAGCAACATCATGCCCAGTTCCCTGGCCGTCAGACCGTGCCCCGGGATTGCTTTGAAGTTAGGCCCGCACAGTTCCATGTTTGTCTCCTTCCGTTAGCCTCAGTTGTTCCAACAAGTCGCTATTAAGGTGATCGGGCCTGCCAAGCATCACCATGGATTTAGCCACTTCCAGTTCGTGGGCTCCCTCTGCCCCCCTATCCAGTTCTTTGCGCAACCTGCTTACTTGGTGCATCACCAGGATCGCAGTTTCGCCGCCCTCTCCTTCGTTGAGCATCTTCTCCACCAGGGCTTCGATAATGGCCGCATCGCGCGCTGCTGCTGTCAGGAGATCGGTGGTGTATGTCGTGTTACTCATGGTCGCAAAATCCCGAATTTGTGTTACTAACTGTAGTTCGTACAGATGCAAAAAAACCGGGCATCGCCCAGTCTACTTTTTCAGATTAAAGATCAGTGATTTTGCAACGATATGTGCCACTTATGTTCAGGGCACCGACTTGCTCATCGGTCAGTTCTTCGCTCTGATGGCCATCCGTGATCTTCCACTTGCCGCTTGTGAGCGGGGTTATCCAGCGGATCAGGGTCTTACCGCCTTCCGCATTGATGGCAAACAATCCCCCCTCTGTCGGCATGCCTTCGCTGCGCTCGAAAAAGAGGATGTCTCCCTTCTTGTGTGGCCCCATATCGGAGCTAAGCGGGTGGGCGAAGGTTTCACCGAGCAGCACCTCCCTGGCACCGCCGCCGGCGCGATTCAGGATTTGGGTTCCTATCTGGTTGCGTATCTTAAACTCCTGGTCGCTGATCGGGTCATCAATCAGCCCCATCAGGTAGGCCGCGCAGACATTGAACTCAGGCGATATCACCCTGTCCATCAGGTTGATCCAGCGAGCAACGACATCCAGGCGCTGACCCCGTTCATAACAGGTGTATATGGCTCTAGTCAGGCCCAACGCCTCCGCCGCTTTATTGGAGTATTGATACCCGGCGTCCATTCTCGATTTTGCGATGCGATGACCGATCAGCTGAGCCAGCTGCTTGTCGTCATCGGCGGTCGGTTGGATATGAGTCATGTTCGTCTCAATTGGGGACTGTGTTCTACATAGTGTAGCACTGACAGTGCCATAGTACATAGATTGAAGCACAGCTAGTGCCATTCCGTTTCCCCATGCTATTATCTGCTACAGTTAGTAGCAGAAATGGGGTTTTTGATGACATTTAGTGACGCAATCAAAGGGCACTGGCCGGCCGCTTCGATGGCTGAGACGCAAAGACAGGCCGCTGCTGCGATGGGGTTGTCGTTCTCGCAGATCCAGAAGCTGTGTCGGGGTGCTCGCATTCCTGGCACAAAGTCGCTGGTCGCCATCAAGAAGCACCTCCCTGACTTCAATATGAGCTGCCTGATCCCCGATGAGGAGGTCAGTCAGTGATCGTCGCTATCGTCTCCCCCTCTGCTGCTGCGCAAGATGCTTACATCCACAAGGTGATGGCCGCCAGTTCACGCTGTTATCGCTTCTCGGTGCAGGGCCGCAAGGCCTGTGACCGGGAGGGGGTATTGCTCGAGGCGCTGCGCCGCGATGCGAGCAATTCCTCGCTGACGACATTGGTGCCGGTTACCACTCAAGAAGAAGTCTCTGCCATTCGCCTGATGGGGGGCTTCGTTGGCCATGTCTACGGCCTGGCACACCCTCAAATCAGGATCGAAAAGACCGATTTCATCTTGGCGAATCCTGCTGCAGTCAAGCTGCAGGCCGGCCACATCCCACCCCATGAGCTGTGCAGCGAGCTGCGAACCAGTTTGCTGGCGCAGCGAGATCGCATCGGGAGGGCGTGATGTTTATCGACTACTACCGCGCAGACCCTGCTGATATCGCCAAGGAGATTACCTGCCAATTGAAGGCGGGGCTGCTCGTTTACAAGGCTCGGCGCGGTGAGATCACTAAAGAGAAAGTGAAACTCGAGATCGAGAACCACCCCGAATCTGAGCGTGACTGCCTGCGAGCATGGTGCAACCACTATCGCCGAGTGGCGGCGCTGCATGGCGAGGTTGCAGATAAATGACCCTCTCTGACGCGCTCGATTCATGGGCCCAGTGGGCCTATAGCGGCCAACTGATGCCGCTGCAGTCCGTTGGCCAGACCGGCAAGGTGATGGAGATGCTGGCGCTCGGGGTGACTGGCCCGGGGCACAACGGCGCATCTAAAACCACCACATCATCAGACCTCATCGAGGCGACCATCGAGGCCGCCGTGATGCGCCTCGCTGCGTCAGGCGCCATCGGTGAGAAGCGGGCCGCCGTGCTGCGGGCCGAGTACCTGCTCCCCGTTCGTGATGCTACCCGCGCCCAAGAGGTTCGGGCCATCACGCTCAAGATCCCGCTGCGGACATACAAGCGAAACCTGGCTGCCGCCCGGGATTACGTCATGGCTGCGTTGGAGGCGCAGCCATCCATTCCACGCATTGTAAGAGGATGACGTGATGATCAGTAAAAAAGTGAAGAGTTACGAGAGTGACACCAAGGCCATGCCAGCCCTCAAGCGCCGGCAGGAGATGCGCTCGCGCTTGGATGATATCCAGTATCTCAAGTCCCGCAACCTGACCGAGAAGGATGTCAAATGAGTGGCCTTGCGGATGTCGCCCGTGGTCGAAGGGGCAAGAAGAAGAATAAGACGACGGAGCAGATCGAGCGGGAGAAGCAACAGAACCGCGAGCGGGTAGCCAGAAGCAGAAAGAAAGCTGCCGAGTTGGCTGCCCAGTTTGTGCCTGGTGAGGCTTGCAGCGTGCTGATCAAGCTCGATGCGGCCGATTCAAAGGCGCTCGGCGAGGGGATGCGCTGGCGGGCCCTCTGGTCGGCCAAGGCGTATGACCTCAGCGAGTACATCCAGATGCTGATCATTCGTGACAAGCAGGCGCTGGCTGAGCAGATGGCGCGGATCCCGCCGTGCCGCAAGTGCGGCGCTCGGCTGCCAGATAGCTGCAACCGCCTTCACTACGGTGAGGAGGCTTGCGTTTTGACTTACTTTGGAAAGGGGTTGGCACTATGAGACTGAGTCATAAAAGGAAGGTGGCCCACAAGCGTTCGGGTGCCGCCAAAGGGTGGGCAAGGGTGGTGCGCGCTCGCCATATATTCAGCGAGACTGTCAGGGCGGCAGCGTTATATGCTGCGGTGGCGCTCGCGGCGAATTGGCCTTGCGAGAGACCTGCCTTGCCGGTCTATGGCGATAAGCCAAAGCCCTCTCTTATCGCTCGAGGTGTTTCCCTGGTGAAGGAGGCGCTTCGTAGACTCAAGGCGGCCGGTGAGGCTCAACGCAACTTGCTGCAGGGTCGGCAATGACCTGCAGTCCAAAGTGCATTACCGCCAAGCTGACTGATGCCGAGATCCGGCGTCAGTCAGACAACCCCCTCTGCCGCGAGTTGAAAGACCCGCGCTATCCGGTGTTGCTGCGCTATCACAAGGCCCGTGACAGGGCCTCTTATATCTATGTCGGTCATCACAATGGCCGCCCGCGCTGGCGCAAGCTGGCCACCTGGCCGGCCACCCCGGCCGATGCCTTTTTCAAAGAGATGCCCCGCCTGATCGCCTCTGTTGTGGCCACTCCTGACGCTCACGAGAAGATCAGCGAGTGGGCCACGTTCGGCCAGATGCTGCGCTGGTATCTGGAGCGGGTGAAGGGGGATCGCCGCCTCTCCCGTAGCCGGCGCGATGGCATCACCAGTCAAATCCGCCGTCAGCTGCTCCCCATCTGGGGCGAGCTACCGCTGGCGCTGAGCCGCCGCGCCATCGATGAGACCGTGATGGGCTGGCAAGCGAGCTACCAGCTCGAGACGGTGCGCGGTGGGTACAGTCTGCTGCGTTCGGTCATCAAGCTGGCCCTGACCCTGACTCTGCTCGATGCCGACCCCCTGCTCGGTCTGCGCTTTTGCGAGATCGTGCCAACCCGATCCCGCATCACGGCTGGCCGCCTGCGCCCCAGTCATGCCCCTGCCGTGCTGGCCACCCTGCCAGCCGCCAACGTACCGCCCCGGGTGCTCTGCCTGCTGATGCTGCTTCATGGCACCCGTATCGGAGAAACCCGCCGCGCAGCCTGGCGCGACTTCGATCTGGTGGGTGAGGGGGCAAGCTGGCACATCCCTGGCAGCACCACCAAAAACGGTTGTGATCACACCCTGCCGCTGACCCCTGTCGCGGTGGAGCTGCTGACATCCTATCGCCGCTGGCAGCAGGTCAATGGCTACCAGGGGGTTTACCTGTTCCCTCATCGCGCCGGCCAGCTGTCAGCCCGGGAGGCTACCCGCTGGGTCGCCGGCGTCTCTGACCGTCAGTGGCGAGCCCACGACCTGCGCAAGCTGGCCAGGACTCGCTGGACGGAGCAGCGCACCGACTATCACATCGGTGAGGCTCTGCTCAATCACAGCCCAGGCAAGTTGGCAAAGACCTATGTGCAGAGCGACCTGATCGACCTGATGCGGGCGGCCCTGGTCACCTATCACGACTGGCTTGCCACCCGTGTAACCGGCATCAATGGTATTAATGTAATATCATTTGAATATCAAAATAATATTAAAATGATTGACGGCTAGGCGGAATCCGCCTAGTATTGCTCTCAACGGTGGCACACAGAAAGCCACTCGGATTCAGAGGCGGCTAGTTGATGCCACCGATGGAAACGAGATGAGACTGAGTGATGTAGCGACCATCAAGACCCACTATCCCGAGGCTGATTTCTGGCTAGTGCGTCGAGGCTCTTTAAAAACCTGCGGCCAGCCAACACGGGAATACAACCCGGAACACATCGGCATAAAGGTCACCCGAACGGATATCCTCCTGCCGGATTACCTCTACTACTGCATGATGTGGCTTCACCAGTCGAAACGCTGGGAGGCGCTGGCCACGGGCACATTGAGCCTGGTCAATATCAAGGTCTCTGACGTTCGAACCATCGAGCTGTCACCGAGATAACCCCGGGGGCTAAAGCCCCCGGCATATCGGCCAGCAAAGGAGAGAGTATGAAAATCGAGTTACCCGGCATTGCCGACCAACAATTGATGGTTTTCCTGGCATCCCAGAAAGAAGCCCTGGAGACCATGAACAAGAACCTGGATGCCAAGGTGATGCGGGCGCCGCTGGCGGTGGATGAGAACGCCTATCCCCGCACTCACTTGCTGCGCGAGCGCGAGGGGTGGGAGCCGCCGCACAAGGATCTGGTCGCCGCCTACTTTCAGCAGTTCAAGGAGCTGTTCGGTTATGGCTCTGACAAGGAGATGGCTGAGCTGCTCGGCTTGTCGAGTGATAGGCGGGTGCGGGAGTTCAAGCAAGGCAAGAGCACCGTCCCCTATGGCGTGTGGCGCCGCTTCCTGGTGATGACCGGGCGGGCCCCGCAAGATGTGATCCCCGTTCTCGGGGTGGTTGTTAGCAAGTAACGAGAGAGAATCAAATGAGCACGACTAATCGCACTGTCGGAACCATTGAAGAAGCCCTGAAACTGGCCCAGCCCCATGAGCTGCTGGCCGCCTTTGTACCGAGTTTTAACGACCTCACCGGTCAGTTGGATGAGGTGTCTCAGGAGCGGGACGAGTTGTCTATTCAGACCGCCGCCCAGCACACCCAGATCCTTGATCTGCAGGCTCGCCTCGCCGACATCGAGCAGGAGAACGAGAGTTGCCGTGAGGCGGCCCGTAAGGCGGCTAGGATAGGCAATGAGTCCATTGCGCTGCAGACGGAGAAAGCTCGCCTGCAGGAGCAGCTTAACCAGTTGCAGCAGGTGGTCTCCTCTTATGGCGGCGTGAACGGCATCAACAAGCTCAAGGAGCAGGTTAAACGCCTGCAGAATGGCAACGCCGAGAAGGATGCCCGCATCAGCCAGCTGGAGCGGGACAATGGCAAGGCTCGCCACGATCTGACCATCGCCCAGCGTCAGGCCATCGAGGCCCACACCAAGATCGATTTGCTCCAGCGCCAGCTGGCCCACGACACCGGTAGCGGTCTCTATCACAACGGCGAGCATCACCTGATCATCTGGCCACAAAAGACCAAATTCCAACGCCCTAATGGCACAACCTTCGAGGCCCGCTCCCTGCTCTACATGCACCAGTCAGGCCGTGGCGGCTTGTTCACCTACAGCGAAGAGGGGGGCACGATGTTTGCTGCCTCCCCCAAGCCGGGTTTGAAGCCGTCAAAGGAGGTCCAGGAATTTGCCCATAACTGGCTGTTCAAGGTCAACAGCCTGCAGGGCGGGATCGTGCAGGAGTCTGACATGGTGCCGGTCGATTTCAACGGCTATGCAAGCCAGCAAGCGGCGTGATGGGGGTGTGAGATGAGTTCAACAACTGGCGACAAAATCGAGCGCGACAACTACCCAACTCCGGTCGATGTGATCAACGCCATGCTGGCCAAGATGGGATGGCGTCCTGGCGATATCTTCCTTGAACCGTGCCGGGGTGATGAGAGCCGTATCTATGACCGGGTGCCGTTACCTGAATCACAGAAGGACTGGGCGGAGATCTCGATGGGTCGCGATTACCTGGCCCACGACTTCGGCCGTAAGTTCGATGTGATCATCACCAACCCGCCGTTCAGCCTGACCGAGGCGTTTCTGGAAAAGAGCCTGGCCGAGCTTAAACCGGATGGCACCCTGATTTACCTGCAGCGGGTCAACTTCCTGGGCTCCATCAAGCGGGTGCCGTTCTTTGCCCGGATTGGCTTCCCGAACAAGACGCCGGTCATCATCCCGCGTCCCCGCTTTGCCAAGGGCGGCACCGACTCTTGCGAATACGCCTGGATGGTCTGGGATCGCGGCGGCCGATTCAATGTGCCGAACGGCATCAGCCACCTGCTCACCCGCGCCGCTTGATAGAGGAAATCATCATGGCATCAGTAACCGTTGACGTTGACCTTGATGAGTTCGATTCGTGCGACCTCATTGATGAGCTTGAATCGCGGGGGTATGTAGTCCAGGGCGAAAAAAGCGCGCCCGTTGACTCAACACCATCTGACCTTATCGAGCGCCTTTACTACGCCTTGGCCAACAATGACCAGGACACCATCAACAGTACCGCCACAACCCTCTGCTATGTGCTTGGCGGCCGTATTCTGTAAGGGAAATCATGATGGAACAACAAAACATTGAGCCGTGGGCTCGCGCAGTGCTGGCTGAGCTTGACTATCTTGAGGGGCGCAGAGAGGTGCTTTGCCACTTTCTTGCTCAGTCATTGGTGCGGGACACGCTTCCGGCAGATGAGATCGCGCTGCTTGAGGCTCAACACCGCACCATGCAGCTGTATGCCGATATCTTGCGCCACCGCTTGCTGGGTAGCGGTGCTGAGGTTGATTCAGCCGGTGACCCTCCTGCATTCCAGGATCTTATCGTGGAGTGTGTGGCTGGTCAGTTGCGCATCTCGGTTGGGGTGAAGGCGTTCTCCCATGCGCTCGCCACCGGCAGATACGGGATGCGCAAGCTGTCGGTCATTGATGCCGAGGTGTTTGCCAAGGAGGTGGCTAAGGAGCTCACGCGGTCGCTGGAGCACGGTGGCACCTTGGTTCACAGTATGTTTGACCAGGCCGCCGGATTGGCTGCTGACAGGTTCGCTCACTGGGTTGAACGCAGCCCCTCGCCAACGCCTCATCAACAGACACACCATGACGGTGAGTAACTTTCCGTGAGGATTTACGATGCAAAAATGGAATAGCCGGGTGACCTACTCCCCCGCCAGAGTCTGCAAGTTATGGCACCGGTGGGAGCTGGTTAAGCTGGTCGGCGCGGTCAAGTATTTCGCCTGCCGGGATTGCCTCTCTCGCCGCGCTGAGCATCACAGCTTGTTGCGGGCATCAGCAGGGGTGATCCAGATGGATTGGGTGATGCACTTCACCGACAGCCTCTCGCCAACCTTCCCGCCCAGGAACCCGCCACCCAAGCGCCCATAACTTTCCGTGAACACCAGGGCGGCCCTGCTGGTATGATCACCAGGAGGCCCGCCCTTCACTCTCTCGATACCCTGCCGGATTCCGGCACTAAACAGAGAGAGCCCCCATGTACTACCATCCAAAGCCCGCCGCCAGTCATGCAGCCGCCCTGCGCCCTGGGCAACTTCGCCATGTGATCCGGGTTGCCTCGATAACAGGCCGCCAGCCCATCCGTGATGTGATGTTGCTCTGGCTCACCCATTCAACCGGTGTGCGCGTCACCGAGTTGGCCAGCATCGAGATCCGCGACCTGCTGCACCCATCCGGCCAGATGCGCGAAGAGGTCTATCTGCGGGCCGCTATCACGAAGCACAGCAGGCCCCGCACCATCTACCTTACCCACTCCAAGACAATCGCCTCCGTGGAGGCGTGGCTTGCCTACCGCCGCGCCCGTGGCTGGGGTCTGTCATCCGATCCCGAGTTCCGAGGTTTTCGCCCTGATGAGCGCCTGGTGCTGACCCATAAGGGCCGAGCCTTCGAGCTGGCCCGCAAGGTTCGCCAGCTCAACACCGGCCCCGTCGAGTACCGGTGCTGTGATGCGCTCCAGCAGTTGATGAGCAGGCTGTACCGGCAGGCCGGTATCAAGGGCGGCAGCAGCCACTCAGGCCGCCGAACGCTGGCGGCCAAGGTGCTGGCCAATACTGGACGGGTCGAACTGGTACAGCTGCTGCTGGGTCATGCCGAGCCTGATCATGTGTGGCCCTACCTGGACGTGAGGCCCGATGTGATCCGGCTGGCGTTCGAGGTGGCGTTGTGATTGTTTGAATAACGGATTGCTGTTATTGTGAAATAACGCATATGTGTAATCTGTGAGTGGATATGACCCCTGAATACATTAAGACCCTGCTCAAGCTGACGAAGGTCAGCAGCGAGGCGACCGTTGCCGCAACCATTGCCCACCTCTGCCACGGCAAGACCCAGCCAGAGGCAGCTGATGCCAATGGTGTTCAGCAGGAGGCTGTTGCCCGCCTGGTAAAGCGCCTGCGTGAGCTGGATAAAGTCGTGGCCGAGGCCATCGCAGAAAAGGGAAAAAATAACAGTTAAAAGTTATTGCAATATAACATCAAAGTGTTATCTTTATCTCATCGAGACGGGGCTGGCCCGGACACGCTGAGGATGCACAAGATGGAAATCTGGATTAACGAAAAGTTCGACCTCGACACCGCTTGCACAAACGTGCAATACGCCACCGGCGCCCGCCCTGCAGGTGATAACTGGGTGCCAGGCACAAAGGCTGACATCGCAGGCAGCGCCGCCCGTCAGCTCTATATGCAAGCCGGCACTCGGTATTTTGGTTTCTTGTAAGGCGTATGGGCCAGCGATGGCCCTCTAATTAGAGGAAAAAGAAGATGGCTAAACTGAGCCCCACACAAGACCAAGCGGTTTCGCTGCTGAGTGCTGCCGGTGGTGTCTTGGACTACCAGCTAGACCTGTACGGCTTCGCAAAGCCTGGTGCCAGCCGGGCTGAACGGATCGGCATGAACACGGCCAAGGCATTGGTACGGGCCGGGGTGGCCAAATCGACGAGGACAAAACCGACCCGCCGAGGTGACCTGATCGACCAGCTCACCCTTGCCGACAACTACCCGGTGGAATTGGTTTGCTCACAATGCCAAGGCACGTACACCGGCTGGCAGCACCAGACTGGCGGGGTCTGCCAGGACTGCTTCGCCGCCGACGAAAGCAACTGGCCCAACAGTTAAAGGAAAAACGGCATGACTTCAATGACTCGGGACGGTGTACGAGAGGGGCTTAAAAATGCGGGGATCCGGTGTGAAACGGTCACTGATGATGAGTTGAAACGGCTTCGGAAAATCATCAGCAAGCACCTCCGGCGGTCTGGTATCTATCACGGCACCGCACGGCTCGCCAGGGCGAAAAAGGATCTCAAATTCATCGAGATGAAAACAGAGCAATGGGATCGCCGTGAGGCTGTTTCATTCAATCGAGATGGGTTTATTGGTGTCGCTGGTTGGGCAGATAACGGCAATGTTCAGCCAATCCTCGCCGCTCTGGTTGAGTGGTCAATAACTTAAGGGAAAAAACGGCCATGAAGAAAATGACGGTCGGCGAACTGATCGATGAGCTTTCAACATTCAATCGGGATCAGCTGGTATCAGTGTATTTACGCGGGCTTGACCTTCGCCCATACAAGTTTGTAGAAACTGCTGATGAAAAGGAGGTGTGTATCTATGCCGCGCCTGTCACTGATGAAGTTGGGGCTGATGACGACCTTGCGAATGCCGTCGATATCTCAACTTTAAACCTGAGTGTTCAAGAGTGGGCGGCGATGCTTAGTGGCCGCTTTACCGATGAAGAACACCGGCACCGTTACCCTTCTGATGGGTCGCCAGTAAAGCCAAAGAGTTGAGGGAAAAATCATGGCAAAAAGGCCTCGCCTGGCAGTCTCCCAGCGCCTCAGAAACCGTTTGGAGGATGATTTAGACATACACCTTCCAACCGCCCCTCAGCGCATATGGGGCGAGCCTAGTGGCTCATGCCGCTGGTTTGTTCATGACGACAAGGGGGGCGAGTACCTGAGCTATCACCCTATGTCTGATTGCGTAAGGTCAGATGTCAGGTTGGTGGTAAGTGGGTGCCTCGGCTCGACAAACACGAAGTTTGTCAGCATCGAGCTGGTCAACGCTAAGAGATAGAGGAAAAACGATGTCTGCTAATGAGAACGAGGCTGAATGTGTCGCCGCTGGCCTTGACCCCGCCCAGGTGCGCAGGATTGCGAAAGGCTTATCCCGCTATGCCAAAGAGGCCAGGGCTTTGGGGATGGAGGTTTTTGGTGGGTCTGGTTTCGGCCAGCTCAGATTTGATGACGGCGGCCCTGGCAAGTTGATCGTCGCTGATCTGGATGGTCTTTTTGATGGTGGCGATGGCGCGTCCCGACCTGGTGATGATGGCCTGCTGCGCGGCGAATACTGATCGAGGAAAAACGGCATGGCCGACCATATCGAAGTAATCAAAACGCTCACCATCCCAGACTATGACGTTGAAATGTGCATTGTGTCTGTGAATGGCGAGCTGTTCGTTAAGTCACCTGATTTTGATACGCGCATCCCCTATTGCGGGACACTGGATCTTGATGATGGCGTCATCGCCGTGATCATGGCGGACGCATACGAAAAGGTGCTTGAAGTGGCCATGGCGGAATTTGAGCGCCAGCGCACTTCCATGTACGGCGCCCTGGAAAATGCCCTCGGATCTGATGACCTGGGCATCAAGCACTGAGATAGAGGAAAAACGATGAGCAAGACGGTGTATACCTGGGCGGCCCTGGCCACCCATCTGAATGAGCTGTATCACTCCGGCCAGCTGACCGCGGACACCCCGATTTCAGCTTGTGGGCTGACCGGCCTGAGTGTTGAGCTCAAGGAAGGCCACCTGGTCATTGACGAGCCGGAAGAGTAAGAGGAAAAGGACATGGGCAAGGTATTTACTGACGCTGTAGAGAAGGCGCTGACCGAGGCGCCGGCCTGCCGGATTGCGGTCTATCCGCGCCAGCATGGCTGGGTATCAGAACGGGTGCAGCTGGAGCTGGCCGATTCGGTGGCGCAGCTGGGAGAAACGACCCCGAGCCGTGGCGGTGGCCACTACCTGGTAGATGGTATCACCGCTGATGAGGCAGCCAAGGAGGCCCGCCGGCTACGGGGAAAACCGGTCGAAATCGTCCATATCGAGTAGCCCGCATCAGCGGGCTTTTTGATCCCCGGCTATCATCAAATCATGGCGCCACTGGAGATTAGGCCATGATTGAGTCACCCCACCTCGGCATCCCTGCCGATGACCCGATTAACCTCTCAAACGGCGAGCTCAGCACCCAGCTGCTGGCCCGGCTCGATGCAATACCTGCTGACCTTCGCCCATTGGTCAATGAGGCGGCATTGAGGCTGGCCGAGTCTCCTGATTAGCCCCGCTGATGGTCGATCACCGTTGTTTTGTCCAGGGTGATGGCCACCTCGCCAGACTGGACGGCTCTCGCTACCGCCTGAAAACGAGTCGTTGCACCGAGCTTTCTGCAAGCGCGATTGAGGTGGTAATTCACCGTGCGCTCAGGGATGCCCATGATGATCCCGATTTCCTCCGACCGCTTACCCTCGCTGACCCAAAACAGACAATCCCGCTCTGCCCCGTTGAGGGTGCGCCTGTCGTCTGGCCGGCATAGCCTTAGCACCGCCTCGAGCACGAACGGTACAACCATCGCCAGCTCACCTGCCTTTTCGATGTAGAGCCCTGGGTTGTGCTTCTCAGTGATGAAGCTGAGCACGCCCCGCTCGCCCCGGGGGCCGTGAAGAGGATAAGAGACGCCAGAGCGAAGGCCGAACCCTGCAGCCTCATCCATGACTGTCATGGCTTGATCGTCAGCTCTCAGCTCTGCCCACTGAATGGGGGTGATCTGCATCTGCGCCGCCGCGATAACCGGGTCCAGCGCGATGAGGTTGAGGCGGTTATAGCGGTCAATCCACTCAGGCGGGCAGCTGTTGAAGATGCGCACCAGGGGCCTTTGATGGCTTAACGGGATGATGATAGCCAGTCGGTAATAGTCAAAGCCAAGGCCCATGACTATCCGCTCAACTTTGGCGGCGAGTTCGTCAGGGTGGCGGACAGCTTGAAGGGAATTCAGGGTTTCAAACAGGTTCAGCATCCTAGAGGGCTCCTGCTGGCGAAATTGAGCGCGACCAGCCTTAGACCATCCCTAGATCCAATGTTTGTTGACAGGCCGCGCTATGCGAGACAGGGCGCAGCCTACAGGCGTTTTTTTGCCTTCACCAGAGAAGAGAAGGCAAGCGCCTTTTTTACCATTACATTTCGTTTTTCGTCTCAACGTGTAATGGTGATTCAAGTCACAAAAGCTACAGTTAGTAGAAATATGTGACAAATAGTATTGCGTTCAGTGGCCCTCGAATGTACCTTTCTCGTCATGGTGGTGTAGTTGCAGCCGCCAACCCTGTCCCAGTGCTCTTTATCCCAGAGCCCCCAAGGCCCATCTCGCTGATGGGCCTTTTTTTATGGTGCTTTATGTTCGAATTACTCCGCCGTCACACAGGCCAGTGCATCGCCTACGGCGGTGGGTCTGTTCTAAGTCTGTGGTCTGGCCTGGTTCAGGCCGCAGAGAAAGCCCTGGAAGTCCCACTCCCTGAGCCATCTGCCGTGAACGCCATCGGCGTTGTAGGTGGTTCTGTGGCCATCCTTGGCCGCCTTGCCTTCGACATTTATGTCTATTTCGATAAGCGCCGCCGGCGCAAAGAGGAGGATTGATGGCAAAGCTGTTCCATGAGCTGCGCGGCCTGCGCAACAACAACCCCGGCAATATCGACTATCACGCATCCAACCCGTGGCAAGGGCTGGATAAGGACAAGCCGACAGATGGCCGGTTCTGCCGGTTTATCAGTCCAGAGTACGGCATCCGGGCAATGGCTCGGGTGCTAAAGAACTACACCAAGCGGGATGGCCTGCCTGGTGTTGGCGGCCCCGGGATCGACACGGTGCGGGAAGTCATCAACCGTTGGGCGCCGCCCAGCGAGAACGTGACTTCTGCCTATATCGCCCAGGTGGCCAAGGCGTTGGGCGTCATGCCTGACACCCCCATCAACATCGCCGACAGGGCGGTGATGCTCTTGCTTGTCGAGTCCATCATCAGGCACGAGAACGGGCTGCAGCCCTACAGTGCCGAGCTGCTCCTGCTCGGCATTGATATGGCGTGAGGTGCAAGTGGATGGATTGAGTGTGGCCGAGCTGCTCCTGCAGGTGTTCGGCGAGAAGGCCGCCGCCTGGGTGGCGGTGGTGGGGGTCTGCCTGGTGGTGTGGTCGCAACTGCGAGCCGCCATCCCGCAGGCGTGGTGGGAGAAGCTGCCCCGTCCGGTGCTGGTTGTGCTGGATGTGCTGGCCGCCAACTGGGGAAGCGCAAAGAATGGAACCGGTCGTGATAACCGGACTGACCCGGCTCGCCCTGCTGGTAGTCGAGCAGCTCAACGCCTCCCGTGAGGCCGCGTACTATGCCGAGCAGGATGATAGGCGGGAGCAGGCGAAAGCGGCTCCCGCTGCTGCCTTTGCTGGCCTCTTCGGCCCTGCTGCTGGGGTGTACGACCCCAGCGCCGGCGCCGAACGCCAGCTGCTACACCACGCCCCCGAGGCTGGTGTGGATGGTCAGCCCTGATGGGTGGGTGCATCTGCCGCCTGATGCTCAGGCTGAGCTGACCAACTGGATTACCGATGTGCGCGAGTGCATCAAGCAATGAGTACCGAGGCGCTGACTGACCGGCGACCAAGCAGCATCAGATACGATTGACCCTTTGGGCTCGACCGTGATGCCAGCGCCTCACCCAATGCAAAGGCATGAGCTCCTTAACCTTGACGGACAGCGAGGGAGGGGAACCAAACTGGTGGAGCTCATGCCTTTGTGAATGGAGATGAACGGATGGGAATCGCAATCTTGCTTGCAGCGTGTGGCCTGCAGCTCTTCTGCTTGTATCGCTTGCTCCTGCGAGTCCGCGACCTCGAGCGCCGAGTCGCCCCGCTTCTGGATAATGATGAGGCGTTGGCTGATGCCATCGCCACCGACCAGAGGCCAATGGGGTTCGTCTACATCAAGCAAGACCACCCGCACGATGTTCGCTACTGAGTTAGACACAGCCGCCCAATGCTAGCGCCCTGCAGTAATGCCCATAGCAGCAGCGGGCGGCCACCCCCACCCATCCCCCCAGGGTAAAGGTACTCCCAGCCACCCCCCGACCTGACGGGTCGGACGAGGCGCAGTTTTTCACTACATATGAAACCCCAAGAAGTGAGGTTGTTGTTTTCATGTCAGAGCCATCAGACAAGGATCGCCCTGCGCCTGGCTGGCTGAAAAAATCCGACATGGCTGCAAGCCTGGGGATCTCGGTGCAAGCCTTTGATAAGTGGGGAGTTAAGCCAATAAAAAAGATCGGGCGCAACGTTTATTTTGATGTGCGTTCGGTTGTGGATAACCGGATCGAGAACGCGATCCAAAAACACCAACCAACAGATCCTCAAGACATGGATGAGGATCAATTGGACTTCCAACGGTGGAGGCTCACCAAGGAACAGGCCGACAAGGCCGAGCGCGAGAACCGGATCGCCGAGCGCCATCAGGTGCCGACCGAGTTTGCAACGTTCGCGCTGTCGAAGATTGCCGCCAAGATTTCCAGCCTGTTCGATACCATCCCGCTAACGATGCGCCGCCGCTACCCAGAGTTGCAGACCAAGCACATCGAAGGAATCCAGCGCGAATTAGTGGAGGCTAGCAATAAGGCGGCTTCACTTGGTGATTTGCTGCCGGAGTTACTGGATGAATATATCGACAGCACAAGTAAGTAGCCTGGCGGCCGCAGTAAAGCTGGGTTTGTCTGCTCTGCAAAAGCCTCCTGTGCAGACTGCTGACGAGTGGATGAATGAAGAATATTACTTGTCAGTCGAGGGGTCATATCAGGAGGGGAAGTGGAAATCACTACCGTTCCAGGTGGCCATCATCAACGCGATGGCCAATGACGATATTCGAGAGGTCAACTTCGTCAAGTCGGCGCGGGTTGGTTACACCAAGATGTTGCTCGGTGTGGCCGCTTACCTGCTGGAGCACAAGAAGCGCAACGGGCTGATCTGGCATCCCACTGATGGTGATGCTGAAAAGTTCGTCAAAAAGCACGTTGATCCCATGATCCGTGATGTCCCCAGACTAAAGGCGCTCGCGCCCTGGTATGGGAAGAAGCACAAAGATAACACGCTGGAGCTCAAGCGGTTCGCCAACGGGCGAGGGTTAGAGATCCGGGGTGGTAAAGCAGCTGCAAACTACCGAGAAGCCTCTCCCGACTTCGGTATCTATGACGAGCTGGCCGCATTCGATGCTGACATCGACCACGAGGGTTCGCCCACGTTCCTCGGTGACAAGCGGATGGAGGGCTCGACCCACCCCAAATCAATCCGTGGCTCTACCCCAAAGATCGCTGGGCAGTGCCAGATAGAGCGGGCGGCCAGCGAATCGCAGCACCTGATGCGTTATCACGTCAAGTGCCCACATTGCCATGCCGAGCAGTACCTCAAGTGGGGCGGCCCCGATGCCGAGTTCGGCATCAAGTGGGACGGTAACAACCACAACTCGGCGTTCTATCTGTGCGAGGCAAATGGCTGCGCCATTCGTCAGCATGAGATGGATTACGAGACGGTGGAACGCTGGATCTGTGAGCGCACCGGCATCTGGACGCGGGATTCCATCGACTGGTTCGACAGTGACGACCAGCCGATCCCGCCGCCCGAGTCGGTGACCTTCCATATCTGGACGGCCTACAGCCCGCTTACGACATGGGTGCGCATTGTCTCCGACTTCCTCAAAGCGAAGGATGACCAGGGCAAGCTCAAGACCTTCGTCAACACCACGCTGGGCGAGACATGGGAAGAGGAGACCGGCGAGAAACTGGAGTGGGAGGCGCTTGCCGCCCGCCGCGAGGTATGGCCGCACCCCGTCCCTGATGGGGTGCTCTATATCACTGTCGGGGCGGATACCCAGGATGACCGATTCGAGTTCGAGATCACCGGCTGGGGCGTGGGGGAGGAGCACTGGGTGCTCGACTACCAGCGCCTGTACGGAAACCTCGGGCACACCGAGATCTGGGATCGACTGCACGAGCAGTTCTCACGCCAGTTTATCAAGGCCAACGGTGAGGTGATGGATATCGGCCTGGTGCTGATTGACTCGGGTGGTCACTACACCGATGAGGTCTATCAGTTCTGCCGCCGCAACCCGCGAAAATACATCCCTATCAGGGGGGCCACGGTGATGGGTAAACCCATCATCACCTTCCCGCGCAAGAAGAACCGGCAGGGTGTTTACCTGTCTGAGGTCGGCACCGACACCGCCAAGGACGTGATCTACGCCCGCCTGGCCGATGTGCCTGCATCGCTATCCGGGCCGCTGCCTGGTTACCGGCACCACCCTGTCGCCGAGTGGGCAGATGAACACTATTTCAAGGGGCTGACCTGTGAGCGCAAACGGCTGGAGTTTATCAAGGGCCGCCGCGTCTATCGCTGGGTTAACCCATCCGGCGCCCGCAACGAGCCGACCGACTGCGCGGGTTACTCACTGGCCGCCGTGCGCCTTGGCGTCCAGCACAAAGGCTGGCGCCTGGTCGCCAGGCATCAGCCAACCACCATCAACCACGCCGAGCAGGTATCCCGCCCGCAGCCAAGACCCACGGCTGCAGGCAACAGCTGGCTCGGAACAAACTCAGGAGGCTGGCTGTGAAGCTGAGCGATATCGACAGCATGATCGAGCTGTACCTGCAGGCCGAGCGCGATGTGCTGGCCGGCAAGCAGGTAACGTTCCAGGGCCGCACTGTGACCTCTGAAAACCTCAACGAGATCCGCTCTGGTCGGCGGGAGTGGGAGCAGCGCCGCGCCAGCGTGGCCAACCCTGCCCGTCAGCCCTATGCCGCCGCGAGGTTTACATGAGAGCCATAGATAAGTTGGTCGGGTTTATCTCGCCCGGCTGGGCGGCCAACCGGATGCGCGACCGCTTGCGAATGATGGCCTACGAGGCGGCAATGCCGTCCCGAACCCATCAGGCCAAGCGGGAACGGCGGGGCGCCAACGTGGCCACCCAGCAATCGGCGATCAGCTTGCGCGAGCAGGCCAGAGCCCTGGACGAAAACCATGACATCGTGATCGGCCTCCTCGACAAAATGGAGGAGCGGATTGTCGGCGGCAAAGGCATCCAGATCGAGCCGCAGCCCCGCTCTGTCGATGGTCTGCTGCTGGATGACTTCGCCAAGGAGATCCGCCGGCGCTGGGCTGCCTGGTCGCTCAAACCGGAAACCACCGGCACGTACACCCGTCCCGCCATGGAGCGCCTGGTCTGTCGTACCTGGTTGCGGGATGGCGAGGTGTTTGGCCGCCGCCTGCTCGGCACCATCAAGGGCTATCAGCATCATTCTGACACCCCCTTTTCGGTGGAGGTACTGGAACCTGACTTTGTGCCGTTCGAGATGAACAGCGTGGCGGATGGGGTCAGGCAGGGGATCAAGGTCGATGCCTGGCGCCGTCCGAAATCCTACTTTGTGATGTTCGATCACCCCGGCGAGATGCAGGGGTATCGCTACCGCACCAAGGAGATCGAGGCCAGCGAGATGTATCACCTGGCGCTGCGCAAGCGGATCCATCAGCTGCGCGGCGTTACGCTGCTGCACGGTGTAATCACTCGCCTCGCTGACCTCAAGTCGGTGGAGGAGGCCGAGCGTGTGGCAGCTCGGATCAGTGCCTCGCTCGCCTTCTTCATCAAGAAGGAGCACCCGGAGGGATACCAGGCGCCACCAGATGGTTCGCCTGCGCAAGCGCAGAGAATGATCGACATCACGCCGGGCATGACCTTTGACGACCTGCGCCCCGGCGAAGATGTCGGGGTTATCCAGTCCAACCGGCCAAACACCGCTCTGAACATCTGGCGAGCTGGTCAGCTGCGCTCATCCTGTGCCGGCACCCGAAGCCAGTATTCGAGCGTGGCCCGCGACTATGACGGCACCTATTCCGCCCAACGCCAGGAGCTGGTCGAGGGGTGGGAAGGCTTCGCCGTGCTGCAGGATGAGTTTGTTGCCAACTGGTCACGCCCTGTCTTTCGGGACTGGCTGCTGGCTGAAACCCTGCGCAGCAAAGACCCGCTCAAGCTGCCTCCCGAGCTGGATATGAAAACCCTGTTCGATGCCATCTATCTGGCCCCTGTCATGCCCTGGATTGACCCGGAGCGTGAGGCCAACGGATGGAAAGCTGTGATTCGTGGCAGTGCTGGCACGGTGACTGAGTGGATCCGGGCTCGCAACAGGAACCCTGACGAGGTGCGTGATCAGCGTCTTTCCGAACTGGAATGGGAGAAACAAAACAACGTCATCACCGATTCCAACCCAGCCAATGACCCAGGAGCACAACCCAGTGAAAAAGCACCACCTGACGGCGGCGATCCAGAGCGCGCTGATGCCAGCGCGAGCGGAGACCGCCAGCGACCAACCCGCCGCCGATAACCAGAGTCCCCGCAGTTGGTACACCATCAGCGCCCTGGCCGGCTCAGAGCCCGCTGTCGAGATCTACATCTATGACGTGATCGGCTACTGGGGTATATCGGCCCAGCAATTCATCTCGGATTGCAAGGCTGCCGGGGTGTTCAGCGCCAAACAAATCAATCTGCACATTCACAGCCCCGGCGGCGATGTGATGGACGGGTTTGCCATCTACAACACCTTGGCCCGCCTCACCTGCAAGATCGACATCTGGAACGATGGCCTGGCGGCCAGTATGGCCTCGGTCATCCTCTGCCTGCCCAATGCCACCGTGCATATGCCGAGCAACGCCTGGGTGATGATCCACAAGCCATGGTCTGGCACGGTCGGCAATGCAGACGATTTGCGAGATACAGCCGACTGGCTCGACCGCAACGAGGCGCTGTTGCTCAACGCCTACGAGAAGAAAACCGGCAAGCCCCGCGAGGAGCTGGCCGCGCTACTGTCGGCAGATACCTGGCTCGATGGCCACCAAGCCAAAGAGATGGGTTTTGTCGATGTCCTGGAAGAGCCGATCTCGGCTGCCGCCTACGTTAACGAGAACAAGATGAAAGACTTTAACAATATCCCCACTCCGGCCCGAGCGATGTTCGGTGCCAACGCGAACGCCGGCGGCGCAGCACCCGCACCGGCTAATCCCGCCCCGGCAGCTAAAGCTCAGCCGACCTCGCCTGCTGGTGAGGATCCTGTCGCTGCCTTCAAGCTCAAGGAGCAGGCCCGCCGCAATGACATTCAGGATCTGTTTGCGCTGACCGGCGGCCGCTTCCCGGAGCTGATGGCCGAGTGTCTGGGGGACATGGAGATTTCCGCCTCTGCAGCCAAAGAGAAGCTGAAAGCGGCGCTCGGCACCAATGCCAGTGCCACCGGCCCGCTGGGTTCTACTGCTCACATCCATGCCGGCAACGGCAACCTGATCGGCGATTCTGTCCGCGCCTCCCTGATGGCCCGTTGCGGCCATGCTCAGGCCGAGTCGGATAACCGCTTTGGCGGTTACAACCTGCGCGAGTTGGCGCGGGCATCTCTCGACGGTCGTGGTATTTCGACCGGCGGCTTGTCTCCGATGGCTTTCGTTGGGATGGCCTTCACCCACACCAGTTCTGACTTTGGCAAGATCCTGCTGGATGTGGCCAACAAGTCTGTTCTGCAGGGCTGGGAGAGTGCCGAAGAGACTTTCGACAAGTGGACTCGCAAGGGCACGCTGACCGACTTCAAGGTGGCCAACCGTATCGGCCTCAGCGATATTCCCAGCCTGCGCCGGGTGCGTGAAGGGGCAGAGTACAAGCATGTCACCCTGAACGACACCGGTGCCACCATTCAGTTGGCGACCTATGGCGAGCTGTTTTCCATCACCCGCCAGGCGATCATCAACGATGACCTCGACATGCTGACGCGAGTGCCCGGCCTGTTTGGTGCGGCCGCCCGCGGCACCATCGGCGATCTGGTCTATGCGGTTCTGACTGGCAACGTCAAAATGCCGGACGGCAAGCAGTTGTTCCACGCCGATCACAAAAACCTGCTGACCGGTGCCGACTCTGCCATGGCGATCAAGGCGCTCTCTGCCGCCAAAACCTTGATGCGCGGCCAGAAGGCTGTCGGTGTAAACGACAAGCCGGGCCGAGCCCTCAACATCCGCCCGGGTTACGCCTTGGTGCCGATTGAGCTGGAAGATACCGCGTTCCAGCTGATCAACAGCACCTCCGTCCCCGGTGCAGATGCCAACTCCGGCATCAGTAACCCGCTCAAAGGGTTTGCTGAGGTGATTGGCGAGCCGCGCCTCTCCGATGCCAGTGCCACCGAGTGGTATCTGGCAGCCAAAGGCGGCGACACGATCGAGGTCGCCTACCTGGACGGCATGGACACCCCGTGGATTGAGCAGCAGCAAGGCTTCACCGTTGACGGCGTGACCACCAAGGTGCGCATTGATGCGGGCGTTTCTGCTCTCGACTATCGCGGTCTGGTCAAGTCGAACGGCAAGTAATGGGAATGGCCCGCCAGATGGCGGGCCATCTTTTGGCAAACAAACAGGAACAGCAACATGGCAAAGAATTTCGTTTGTACCGGCTCCCAGATGGCGTTTGTCGCCCCGGCCGGTGGTGTGGTTGCCGGCAAGCCTATCAAGATGGGTGCTCTGACCGTTGTCCCGCTGGAAAACGCCACCGCTGGCGCCGAGTTTACCGGCGCCCTGTCCGGTGTCTGGTCTCTCCCCTGCGACACCGCGCTGACCACGGTTGGCACGGCTGTCAAATGGGATGGCGCCAAGCTGGTCGCTGACACCACCAAGGACGCGGACGACTTCGGCAAGCTGGTCAGCAGCGGCGCCAGCGGTTATGCCGACGCGCTGATCGTCCAGTAATGGTGACCGGCGCCCGCTGGCAGCGGGCTGTCAGTCGCCTCAACGTGGCCGTTGACCAGGCGATGGGTATCCCCGCCATTGTCGCTGGGCAGCCGCTGACCGTCCTCTATGACGAACAGCCTGATGCGTTTGCCCAGGTGGCGACCGTGCTGCGCGAGTTGGCTGTGAGCAGCCCGCCAGCCGGAGTGCGTTTTCGTAACGGTGACAAGGTAGAGGTGCCAAGCCTGAATCTGGTGACTGTCGTCAGAGACGTGCCATATATGCGGGCCGGTCAGCTGATCATTCCCATCAAGTGAGGCAGCTATGTCCATCAAGCTCGATCTTGAGAAGGCGGTCGCCAAACTGAATCTGCTGCCAGCCAAGCTGGTGCCAAAGGCCAGTGCGCAGGCGGTTAACCGGGTCAGCTCTCGGGCGTCCGGGCGGGCCATCAGGTTGACGGCCAAGGATGCGCGGGTACGGGTGCCCGCCAAGCTGATCCGCCCCAGGGTGAAGATCTTCAAAGCAACCCCGCAGGCGCCGAATGCAGTGATCAGGGTGCGCCGCCGCCCCATCCCCATGATCAGGCTTGGGCCGGCCCAGCAGCGGCTCACCCGGCGAGGTGGCCGCTATCAGGCCGGCGATATGCAGGTCGGGCGTCATCGGGTGTCTGGTGGTTTTGTGGCTGACGGTTCGAAAGGGTTTGGCCAGTACCGGCGAGGCGGTGGCTATGCCAGCACCGCGCTCAGAAGCTGGCAAATCCTGCGCAGGGTGGGGAAGGGCCGCCACGCTCTGGAAGTGATGCGGATCCCGCTGGTCACCCCGATCACCGAGCACTACGAGCGCGAGGCCAAAGCGGCGATGAGTCGTGACATGCCCCGCGAAATGCAGCAGGCCATGCTGCGTCAGTTGAAGCTGGCGATTAAATAGGGCTAGGATCCTGATCTCGATATAAGGAGAGAGCATGATCATCATAAAAATCGCCGTGGCCCTGCTGATGCTGGCGCTGATCGCCGTGGGCACCTATCAGGGGGGCTGGCTTGGCTTTGCTATCACGGTCGGCATGACGCTGGTACTCAACGGCATGTTCAACCGATGGGATGCCAGGCGGCAAACCTCAACCACCAAATAACCCGCTTCGGCGGGTTTTTTATTGGACTCACTATGACCAAGAGAACCCGCATCAGACAGGCGTTAGCTGATCTTGTGGAGCTTGAGCTCAACAAGGTCGCCGGCGCCACGCCGGTGACCGTGTTTGCCAACCGGCCATTCTCGATTGCTCAAGAAGATCTGCCGGTCGCCTTCTGTTACATGCTCGAGGGCACCCCCTCCGAGTATGCCCTGGATGATGCCTGTGACAGCACTCAGCTGATGGTCTCCCTCTACGTGATGGAGAGCAACCAGGCGGATGCCGAACTGGATCTGCTGGCCGAGGCGCTGGCCGGCCTCAATGAGTCAAACCTGAGCGGATTGCTCACAGAGGGTATGGGCCTAATCAGCTGGGCCTATGGCCAAGACGAAGAG
The DNA here is from genome assembly GCF_027707725.1 of Aeromonas sp. QDB25. NCBI lineage: Bacteria > Pseudomonadati > Pseudomonadota > Gammaproteobacteria > Aeromonadales > Aeromonadaceae > Aeromonas > Aeromonas sp. QDB25. Next base: position 40,251 of record NZ_JAPCIZ010000019.1, read on the forward strand.
GGGACCGGGCTTGCCAGCCTGACCCTGTCATTTAATGCAACCTGGAGCGACAGCGATGTCTGATACCACTACACCAATCAAGGGCACGGGCACCCAGTTCCTGATGGCCAAGACCGCCGGCAAGGTAAAGCCCGACCCCTCCTCCTCTGTCGATGTCCTGCGCCTGGCGCAAGTGACCGATATCACCCCGCCGGAGATGAGTGCCGAAGCGTCAGAAGAGAACTACCTGGACGCCGAGGATCCCCAGTGGAAAGAAAAGTCGGCCGGCCAGATTGACCCGGGCGAGCTGGGTATCACACTGGCCTGGAAAGCGGGTGATGCCAATCAGACCACCATGGTTAACCTGCTGGGCGGTGAGCCGCGCTGGTTCTTCATCAAGTTCCCGAACGGGGCTTATGACGCCCACTTTGGTTTTGTCTCGAAAGTGGGCAAAGCCATTCCGGCGAAAGAGAAGATCACCCGCACCTTTGGCATCACGCTGACCGGCAAGCAGGCGCTGGCTGAACACACTTATCAGGGGGGCTAATGGAACCACTGATTGATAGCCGCGAGATAACACTGACCACTCCAGCCGGCAAGGCTGCCAAGGTGGTTGTACGGGCGCTGACGGGCCTGCAGATGTTCGAGTACCAGGAGCTGCTGCTGACCAAGTACAGCGACTGGCCACAACAGCCTTCGCCTCCGGCGAGTGATAGCGACATGGCCCGCTATATGATCGATGTGCAGAAGCATGTGAGCCGCCTCAACCTGCTTTTGGCAGCGTTCGGGCTGTCTTACCAGCATGCTGACAAAACCCTCGACCAGGTGGTCGAGTGGGTGGCCGCGAGCTATCCCAATCTTGATCACCAGTTGCGGCTGGCCATGGCGGTGAAAGCACTGTCTGGTCTCGAACCGCCGGCACCGACCGATGCGGGTAGCGAGCAGGAGGTCGCCCCGCTCGATCCAAAAAAAGGTTAGAGATCGAGCGCGATTACGCCTTGGCGTTTGCCCGCCAGTTTGGGCGGGCAGACTGGCGCCGCTTCCTCAGCGAGATATCGGCTAGGGAGTATGTCGAGTGGAGCGGCCATTTCCGGCGCTTCCCGTTCGATTACCACCTGCGCCAGTTCGAGATGGGGCAGATCTGCGCTGCGATCTACAACACCGCTTTCCGACCTCCAGAATATATCCCTTTCACCCATTTTCTCTATAACCAGCCAGCGGATCCCGAGCCTGTCGAGCGTAGCGATGACGAGCTGATGATGTTGTCTGGTTCCGTACCAGGTGTGGAGCGTGTCGATGTCATCAACGAATGTAGCTGACCTTCGCGTCATGCTCAGCGCGGATCTGTCATCGCTCCCGGGCGATGTTCGTTCCGCTGCCAACATCCTGAAAAGCTATGTCTCCGATGCGGTGCAGGCCGAGGATGCCACCCGCCGGTTTGGGCAGAGCTTTGGTGAATCGGCCGATCTGCTGTCGCAGAAATCCCAGGCCATCATCGGCGGGTTCAATGTGGTACAGGGTGCCGTCATGGGCATTGCCGGCACGGCGGTCGGTCTGGCTGCCTCCGTCAGTGCGTTGGCCCAGCAAGGACGTGAGCTCGAGCAGATGGCCCTCAAGGCCGGCGTGACTGTCGAGCGGATGCAGGAGCTCTCCTACGCCACCCAGCAGTACAACGTCACCGGCGATCAGCTCTCTGACATGCTCAAGGACGTTCAGGACAAACTCGGCGACTTCTCGGCAACGGGCGGCGGCGAGTTCAAGGACTGGATGGAAAACATCGCCCCCAAGGTGGGGCTGACCGTTGCCAAGCTGCAGCAGATGGCTGGCCCGGAGGCGCTGATCGCCGTCCAGAATGCGATGGACGCGACCAACGTCTCAGCCTCTGAGCAAATCTTCTACCTGGAATCCATCGCCAACGATGTCTCGACCCTGCAGCCGCTGCTGCGCAACAACGGGGCAGAGCTGCAGCGTCTTACCGGACACTATCGCAGCCTCAACGTGGCGCTGTCAGAAACCGATATCCGCCAGCTCAAGGAGATGGATCAGGCGCTGCAGGATGTGTCCCTGCGCCTGCGCAGCTCCTTCGCCCAGGGGGTGCTCGGTGCCAGTGAGCAAATCGACTGGCTGAGCCAAAAGCTCGGCTATGCCGTGCAGTGGTGGGGCTCTTTGCTCGATTCATGGGCCGACAACCCCCGCACCATTGATGGCATGGCCAGCCGCCTCGGCAACCTGCGGGAAGAGCTCAAGGAGCTGGACGACCAGATCCGGGAGACCGGTACCCAGAAGGCATTCGGTGGGGTGGGGCTGCTCGATGCCATTCTGGGGGACACCCAGGGCAAGGCCGGGCTGCCAGAACTGCAGCGCCAGCGGGAAGAGATTGCCGCTGAAATCGATCGTATCCAGGAGACCTATAACCGGGCCCGTTTCGGGATCGGGGAGGCCCCTGAATACAAGCCGCCCTTGCCGGTATCATCCCGGGATATGTCAGCCGACACCAAGAAGCTGACAGACAAGGGGGCGACCACGCTCTCCTCGCTCGATATGCAGTATGCGGACGAGCGGGAAAAGATGCGGCTGGCCCATGAGGAGCGGCTGGCCAGCATCAGCGAGATGCAGCTATCAGAGCAAGATCTGGTGCGCACCGGGTTTGACTCCATCGAGGCACTGCGTGACGAGTACCGCCAACGCGAGGCAAGCCATTACCAGCAAGAGCAAGACGATTACCTGCGCAAGCGCGAGGAGCAGATCGAGCGCGAGCTCGAGGTGGAGCAGCGCCGCCAGGAGCAGCTTGCTGAGCAGGAGCGCCGGCGGGTAGAGCAGCAGTCCCGTGACCAGCAGCAAGCCGCCCGCGACATGCTGTCGTTTACCACCCAGACCACTGGGCTGATCACCGACATGCTGCAGAGCAGCGGCAAAGAGCAGACCTTTCTGATGAAGGCCCTGCTTGCCACTCAGAAGCTGCTGGCCATCCCATCGATTATGGTGGCCGGTCAGCAAGCCGAAGCGGGTGCCGCTGCGTTTGCGGCGATGACCGGCGGCATGGTGGGCGCCGAGTCAGCCCGGGCGCTGATGAAGGCCCAGACCATGATCTCGGTCGGAATTGTCGCCGGCACGGCCATCGCCGGCATGGCCCATGACGGTATCGATGCCATCCCCCGGGAGGGGACATGGCTGCTGAATACCGGCGAACGGGTTTACACCAACCAGAGCGCCCAGCGCATCGACCAGATGTACGACAAGCTGATGGGTTCCGGCGGCGGCGCGTTGGGCGGCAGTCCGGTGTTTGAACAGCACCTGCACTTTAGCGCCGACATGACAGACGCAGACCGCAATGCGGTGATCGCGTCTGCCGCACAGCAGGGCTACCAAATGATGATCCAGGACTTCGGCACTTACGGCCAAGGCCGCCGTATGTTGGGGGTTTAATGAATGTTTACGATTGGCCCGCCGCTGTGCGGGTGCGCGGATTCCGCCCTGGCCTGGAAGGCAACAGCCGCTCGTTTGAATCACCATTCACCGGTGACGAACAAGTGGTGGACACCCTCGGCAGCAAGTGGGTGTTTGAGGTGGTGATCGGGCAGATAAAAGACCTGGCCCTTGCCAGCCGTTTCAGTGCCCGCCTTGAGAGCGTGGGCGGCCGCAAGCACTGCATCAAGCTGTATGACTTCTCTCGACCCCGCCGCGCCGTGCTCGGTACGCCAGTGGTGAATGAGTCACTGTCTATGCGCCGCTATCTGACTAGTCGAGGGTGGACGCCATCCAAGCTGGTGCTGAATGAGGGTGACTGGCTGCAGATTGGCAATGAGCTCAAGCGGGTGGTCAGCGATGTTCGCTCTGATGCGTCTGGCCGCGCCACCATCAACATCGAGCCGGAGCTGCGAGCAACCTATGCCAGCGGCACCCCGCTGCTGGTAGAGCGGCCTATGGGGCTGTTTCGCATCGATGACAAGCAAGCTGGAAAGGGGATGATCACCAACAAGGGCGCCGACTTCGGCACCATACGGTTTCGAGAGGCCCTCTATCCATGATCACCGGTATTGATCCCGCTTTCTTGGCGGCCCTGTCTAGCCCCTATGTAACTGGGCTGTACGCGCTGGAAATTGACCTGGTAAGTGGGGTGTCCCGCATGCACTCCGGCCTCGGCGAGCTGGTCATCAACGGCCAGCTGTTTTATGGCGTAGGTGCGCTGGGTTCCGTCTCGACCCAGAAAGAGCAGCTGTCTACATCCCCCACCAAGTTGACCATTTCCCTGACCGGGCTTGATCACTCCCTGCTGGCCGAGGTGATGCGCGAGCGCATCGTGGGCCGCTCGCTGCGCCTGTACCTGGTGCTGCTCGATGATGCCGGCAACGTCATCGGCGCCGCCCTGCAGTTCAAGGGGTTGATTGACCAGACTCCGGTCAAAGCCGGCAAGACCAATACGATCCAGCTCAGCGTCTCTAACATCTTCGAGAGCTGGAAACAGGGGCTCCCCTACCGCTGCACTGACGAGAGTCACCAACGCCTTTATCCCGGCGACCGTTTTTTCCGTTACCAGGATCAGATGGCCAATCGGGATATCCACTGGGGATCTGCTAAGGACGCCCCCTCATTCCGCTACGAGGAATAACCCATGCGCAGACCAGATTGGCAACGACAACTGATCACCACCCTTGAGGCCGCCAGAGTGCGGCCTTTTGTTTGGGGGGAGCTCGACTGCTGCCTGTTCGTTGCTGACTGCTGTGTGGCGACATGTGGCGTTGACCCCGCCGCTGTTTACCGGGGGCGCTACACCACGGCCATCGGCTCTCAGCGGGTACTGACCAAGGAGCATGGCAGCATTGCCGCCGTGCTCGATGCCCACTTTCAGAGAATTGACCCCGCGCTGGCCCAGCGCGGCGATCCGGTTGTGTTTGATGGCCCGCTTGGACAGACAGCTGGTCTGATGTGGGCCGGTCAGGTTTGGGCCATGACGGAACAGGGGGCGCGTCCTGTTCCCGATGCTGTTCCTTTGTTCGCGTGGAGAGCTGAATAATGCCTGCAGTAGCCATCCCCGTTATTGCCGGCATGGCCGCCGGTGCCGGCGCCTATGCCGCTACCACCATCGTGCTATCGACTGCTATTTCCATCGGGATGGCGGTAGCCAGTGCGACCATGATGCTGATGACCAAGACGCCTAGCCTCGGGGACTACACCAGCGCCAGCGAGCGCAGCCAGTTGTTGCGGGCAGCAGCTTCCGCCAAAGTGGCCTGCTATGGCAGGGTAGTGTCATCTGCCCTGATGAGTTTTGCCGAAGAAGAGAAAGGCGAGCAGACCGAAGGGGAATGGCTGCACCTGGCAGTGGTGCTCAATGGCCACGAGATAGATCGCCTCGGCAAGATCCTGGTCGGGGAGGATGAGATCAGCACCTATGGCGACCTGGTCAGCTACACATTTCACAATAACCCGACCGAGGCGGACGCCTTCCTGCTGGCGAACTGCCCGAGCTGGAAGCCAGACATGATCGGCCGCGGCCTCGCTTGGCTGCGGGTCTCCTACAAGTCCAACTTTGAGAAGTTCCCAGCCGGCCTACCCAACCTGCGCATCGAGAAATTTGGTCGCCGGGTATATGACCCCCGTGACGGGAAGACGAAATGGACTGATAACGCCGCCCTGGTCATCCTTGACTACTATCGCCACTGGCTGAAAACGCCAGATGACGAGATCAACTTCGAAGAGTTCAAGGTCGCAGCCAATATCTGCGATGAAATCGTGACCCGCCCGGATGGTCGCACCGAGCCTCGTTATACCCTCAACGGCGAGTTCGACCTGACAGAGCCGAAAGCCAAGGTGCTCGAGGCGATGCATGCGGCTTGCGCTGGTCAGCCGACCTATGTCGGCGGCCGTCACGGCATCGTGGCCGGTGCGTACTATGGCCCGGCTACCGATGAGCTCCATGATTACCAGATCATCGGTGACATCGAGCTGCTGCCGGAGCCTGCCAGTGCCGACCGCATCAACACGGTGACCGGCACCTTTGTCGACCCGGATAGCTTTACCGTCACGGACTTTCCGTCAGTGGTCGTGAAAGAGTGGGTCGAAGAGGATGGCGGCATCGAGCTGGCAGAAGATCTCGATCTGCGCTTCGTCACCAGTCCGTACCAGGCACAGCGCTTGGCCAACATCATGCTGCGCCAGCGCCGCACCAGCCGCACCTTGACCGTGCCGGTGAACCTGTCTGGCTGGCGGTATCGCCCAGGCTCGTACCTGCGCCTCTACATCCCCGCCCTTGGCATCGCCGGTGCCGAGTTCCGGGTGGTCGATTGGGGGTTCAACCTGCTGGGCGGTGTCAATCTGACGCTGCGAGAAGAGTCTGCGGCGGTGTGGGATGATGCCGTGGGCAAGCCGATGGAACGCCCCGACATCACGACACTGCCAACCGGTGGGCTCGCTATGCCGGATGATCTCCGGTACGAGACCGAGCAGATCGGTGACGTGGTGCAAGGTGTACTGCACTGGCGCAATGCGGGGCGGGTTGTATACAACCAGGTGATCATCCAGCGCCTTAGCCCGCCGGCTAAAGCGGTGACCGTTCACACCGCCCAGGTAACGGGGGAGCTATGCCGCCTTGCGGGCCTACCGGCGGGGAACTATGTCGCCCTGGTGCGGGCCGTCTCGATCACTGGGGCCCATTCAGCGGTGGCGGCGGTCAACTTCACCATTGAAGTGCCTGCCACCCCGACAGGGGTGGAGGTCGAGGCAGGTAACTGGTCGCTGGCCATCCGACCATTGTTCACCGGCGGCACCGATAACGGGACGCTGTGTGAATGGTGGTGGAGCCGCATTGAACACCCGATCAATGAGGCCATGACCAAGGCTACCTTTGCCGGCACGGCGTCATACATGACCCTGCAGGGCCTCAGGCCAGACACGCAATACTATGTCTGGTTGCGAGCCGTGAACGCTTACGGCAAGTCAGGCTTGCTGGCGGCCACGGCCAAGACCCTCTATGACCCAGAATCGATCCTGGATGTGCTCGATGGCGAGCTCGGTCTCGACCAACTCAAGGAGGAGCTGCGCCGCCCCATCGAGAAGATCCCCGCCCTGGACAAGGCCCTGTTTGATGTCTCTGCCATCGTGGCCGATATCAAGCCGGTTGCCGAGCGGGTGCCAACCATCGAGCACCTGCTCACCGAGATGGACGGTGAGCTGGCTTCGGTGGCGCAGCGAGCCGAGCAGGCCGAGAGCGTGCTCAAGGCTGAGCAGGACACCCTTGGCAGCATGGGGATCAACACGGCCCTGCAGCAAGACAAGCTGCACGGCATGCTGTCCAGCGTGAGAAAAGAGATCTCGGATGTTCGGGATGCGATTTTCACCGTTGACCCCGAGACCGGCAACATCGAGATGGATGCCGTTCGTGCGCTGCGCGATGAAGTCCACGCCTCGGTTACACACATCAACCAGACTCTGGACGCCCTCGAGGGGACGCTGTCCAGCAAGGCCAGCCAGGCCGTGCAAGATGCCCAGGGCCAGCGCCTGACCGAAGCGGAGCAACTGCTCGATGGTATCAAGGGTCAGCTGACCCAGCTGGTCACTAAGTCGGAGTTCACCGCCCAGGGTGAACGACTGACCGAAGTGAGCCAGAGGCTCGATGCCGCGACCGGGGAGCTGTCTCAGAAGGCCGCCCAAAGCGATGTAACCGCCCAAGGCAAGCGCCTCGGGGTGGCAGAGCAGCGACTCTCCGCCACGGCAGACCAGGCATCTGCCACGGCCAAGGCAGTTGATGGCCTGACCGCCAAGGTTACCGAGCAAGGGCAAGAGATGAAGGCCGCCATCACCAACGTGGCGGAGGTATCTGCCTCGGCCACTGAGCAGGTGGCGCGGCGGGTATCCGGGCTCGAGACTCGGGCTGACTCGGTAGATGGCAAGATCCTAGCAATCGAGGAGGTGGTGGAGTCTGTTGGTGGTGTTACTGCAGGGCGGTTAGATGAGATCTCGGCCCGCCTCGATCTCAACAAGGTCGCTGCAGACGATGCCGCCATGGGGGCGATTGGTGCTGCATTGGCCGGTGACGCCGAGGCACAGCGCCAGCGCCAGACCTCTGCCGCGATCCAGCGGGATCAGCGGGTGCAGGTTGAAGCGCACCAGGCGCTCGCCAAGACGGTCGAAACCCTCTTTGCAGACTTCGAGGGTGAGCAGGCAGATACTGCTGCCCGCTTCACCTCGCTGCGGGAGGTTGTCGCCGGCGTTGAGCAGTCAACCACCAAGCAGCTCGAGCAGCAGCGCAGTGAGTATCAGCAAGGCGACCAGGCAAACATGGCCGCCCTGGAAGAGCAAGGCCGCACCCTCACCGCCGCTGACAAGGCGCAGGTTGAGCAGATCACTCAGCTGTCGGCCAAGGTGGACAAGGGGGATAGCCAGCTGGCTGCCGACATCAAGGCGGCCAAAAAGGCCCAGGTGGAAGGTGACCAGGCGCTGACGGAACGGCTCGATCAGCAGCAAACCGAGGTCGGGGAAACCAAATCTCAGATCACGGCGCTGGCTAAAACTGTGAGCGATGGCCAGCAGTCCACCGCCCAGGCGCTCGATGTGCTCGATAGCAAGACCGAGCACACCGCCGCCCAGCTTGGCAACCTGTCCGAGACCGTTGCGGAGCAGGGGAAAGCCCTGGCGACCAGCCAAAGCGACATGATGTCAGAGATCGATCTGGCTGCCATCGGTGCCATCGGTGCCGCGCTCGCCGGCGATGAGGCCGATCAACGATCCCGCAAGGCCCGGGCTGAAATCAAGGTGCAGCAGCAGACTCAGGCTGATGAGCTTAAGGCGACAGCCAAGACGCTCGAAACCCTCGGGGCCGAGTTCCAGGGTGAGAAGGCCGACACCGCTGCCCGCTTCACCACGCTGAAAGAGGTCGTCGCCGGCGTTGAGCAATCAACCACCCAGCAGCTCGAGCAGCAGCGCAGTGAATACCAGTCGGCAGACCGTGCAGCCAAGGCAGCTCTGGAAGAGCAGGGCAAAACCCTTGCCGCAGCCGACCAGGCGCAGGCTGAGAAAACGGAAAAGCTACAGGCCGATCTGACGCTGCAGGGCAAAGAGCTCTCGGCGGCTGTTCAGTCGGTGGCCACCGCTCAGAACGATGCTGAAAAGGCCATTGGCCAGCGCATTGACACCGTGCAGGCCAGCGTGACAGAGCAGGGCAAAGAGCTCTCTGCTGCTGTTCAGTCGGTATCTACCGCCCAGAAAGAGGGTGATAAGGCCCTTGGTCAGCGCCTAGATACCGTGCAGGCCAGCGTGACCGAGCAAGGCAAAGAGCTCTCGGCCGCTGTCCAGACGGTAGCCAAGGCGCAGGCTGACACCGCCGGCAAGCTCTCGGCCGGGTGGTATACGAAAGCCCAGCTCAATGGCGAGGGCGGCGGCTTCGGGCTGTCTGTCACCATGGCATCGGACGGGTCGATCATGACCTCCTTTGCCATCGATGCGGACGTGTTTGCCGTGCTCTCCCGGGCTGGCGGCGTGACCAGCAAGCGCAACCCATTTGTGGTCAAGAATGGCGTGACCTACATCAATCACGCGATGATGGACACAGCCGAAATCGCCAATGTGATCGCCAAGTACATCCGGGTTAACAGCCTGGATGCCGCGACCATCGTCAACAGCGATTTCAAGGGCGGCAATGCCGGCTTTGGTCGGGGTGGCCCATACGGTGGCTGGGGTGAGACATGGCACACCATCATCTATGCCGATGGCACCATCCGCACCAATAAGCTCTACGCCGATTCCGGCAGCTTTACCGGTCATGTACGGGCCAACTCTGGCGAGTTCAACAACGTGGTGATCAGGGAAAACTGCCAGATCTTGGGGCAGTTGGATGTGACGCAAGTGGTAGGGGATATCGTCAAGATGATCCAGGCACCGGCGAACTTCTATGTGCCAGCCTATCGCCGTGCCAGGGTGTTGATTGCTATTAAACCTATCAATGTTTCTGCCGCCGTATCTGGTCAGGGTGAATTTGGCATCAAGCTGATCTGCAAGCTCAATGGCCAGGTTGTTGATTCAGTGCAGCAAACCCAGTATGTCCCGACCGGTGGCAACCCCTATTTCAGGGCGTACCTTCAACCTGCTATCGAGCTACCTGCTTATAGCGAGGGCAATGTCACCTTCGAAGTGGAGAAGGTTGGCGGCAGTGGCATCAGTAACATCCAGTTTTCCGGCACGGCCACCTGGCTGATTGCCGTCAAGTAACCCACAACCCGGCTTCGGCCGGGTTTCTTTTTGGAGAACGCTTCAATGGCAGGATTGTGGTATCGGGTCGGCACTGTCACGCTCACCAATGGCTCTAAGGCCGTGGTGGGCTACGGCACCAAATGGAAGTCTGCTAACCCGCTTCCGGGCAAAGGCAGCATGCTGTGCGGGCCGGATGGCAAGGTATACGAAGTCGATACGGTCGCAGACGACACAAACATGACGCTGGTATCGAACTACACGGGCCCCAGTGGCGCCGGCCAGGGGTATGCCCTGGTGCTAATGGCGCTCACCATCCCGCAATTCTCGACCCAGCTGTCGCAGTTTGTGCAAAAAAACTCGCTGTTCGCCTCCCAGATCAACACCCTGCTGACGGCCACCGGCGATGTGAACCTGACCGACCCGGATACCGGGTTGGTGATCAAGGTGCCGAGCTGGTCGAAGATTGCCAGCGAAGGGGAGGGGCAGGCGGCCCGTGCCAAGCTGGAGGCCGACAAAGCGGCTTCCAGCGCGGAAGAGGCCAAATCAGCGCCTAGAGCCGCCATTCCATATATGGACTTCGCCCGCTACGGCATCAATGGTAAAACCCCCACTCTGTCGCTCGATTTCATTAAGGCAGAGCACCGCATTTATGAAGGGATGGGCGCTGGGTTTAATCTCAAGCCACTCGCTCAAATCATGCCGTTAACTCGCTCATCATCAGCTACCGCTCAGGGGCCAACTGCTATTGAGCAGGTTGGTAATGATGTGATGCGTGTTGTGTATCGTGATGGAGTAAAGCTAGGAGGTGTGGCAGAGCCACAAACTACCAACCTCATGTTGTGGCCACATCCTATTGCCCAGGCTGGTTCGAGTGGCCAGCAGGGGGGGTGGTATTACAACGACAGCACAAAACTTACGCTTTCCAGCGTATCAGTTCAGTTACCTGATGGCACGACAGGAGCAGCCAGTCGTCTGCTCGGACTGAATCAAGGGTATGTACGATTTTCAGTCGGAGGTACAGCAGGGTTTACTGCAAGCATTTTTGTCAGAGATATTCAGGGAGCGCTCACCCTTCGCGGTGTAGCAACTGGATATACACCATGGACCGCCACCATAAACGCAGATGGAACTATTGCGACAGCGCCAACAACCGGGACTCTGACTGTAGAGAAATGCTCGAGCGGTTGGTTCCGCATCGGCATGTATGACCCTGCCGCGACCAGTAGCTATGAGTTGCAAATGGGGTCAGGTTCTGTCAATGCGGTCACTATATGGGGCGGCCAGCTCGAATCTGGCTCGGTTATGACTAGCTACATCCCGACTGCTGGCACGCAAGTGACTCGATCAAGAGAGCTTTTTAGGCGGGATTCGTCCGCGCCACTCTTGTCATCTTCGATGTCAGTTATTTTTGTCGGGAGAAAACAACAGGGGATCACCAACGTTTTTTGGACCATTGATGACGGTGCGGATAGTGACAAGGTCATTCTTGAGTCAGACACAAGTGGCGGGCTCATCAGAGCAAAGGTGTTTTCCGGTGCGACTGAGGTCGCCAGGGTGAACGGGCCATCAAGCAACACTCCATCCCAGCGATTCAAAGCGGCCGTTTCGTATGACAACGTAACCAAGCGCCTTTCACTGGCGGTTAACGGCGTGATTTATACCACATCCGTCGGTTCTGCATCGCTGTCAAAGGTGTTAAATCGCATCAGTTGCGGCTGTACAGTTGGTGGCTTTGGTCAGGGCGGTCAGCCTATCGAACAGTTTGCCGTGCTTCCTTCAGTGCTGGCTGATGCCGAGCTTATTGAGGTGACCAAGTGACCCGCCACTACTGCACGGGGCTGGGCCCCGTTTCCCCTGGTACTAACAGCTGCTGCAAGCAGCACGACAACGACTATGGCGCCAAAGGTACGGTATCCCGCGCCGAGGATGACAGGCGCTTGCGCCAGTGCATGATTGCCCAGGGCAAGCCGGTTCTGGCTTGGCTGTTCTGGGCGGCCTGCCGCGTTGGCGGCTGGTATTTCTGGAAGGATAAGACAGATGATTGATCTCTACCTCAAGGCGGGCAGCAAGTCGGCCATGACGCTGGCCCTCAAGACGGCGGGCTTTATCCAGGTTCCCGACACCGGCGAGCTTTATCACCCCGCCGCTGCGCTCGATGTGATCGGCACCATCTACCAGCCAACTGGCGAAAAGGTGATGGTAGATGGCCGCCAGGAGGATGTGCTGGCTCCCGTCCCTGGCTACCACGTCAACGTGCGAACCAAGTCGGAGGCGCTTGCCGCTGCTCTCGATGCTCAGCGAACGTACCCAGTGACGCCCGTGAGAGTATGGGCCTGATATGAACCCGCCCCGGCCTTGTGCCGGGGCTTTCTTTTTTCGCCTTGCCCAGCTGGGCTGCCAGGTGTCAAAATTAACCTGTACGTTTATACAGGTACATCCGGGAGGGTTGTCGGTGGGTAGTGTGACGAGTGATCAAGATGATCAGGTGATCGATCAGCGCGGATCAAGTAGGATGGGTGACCTGCAGAAGGTCTTGGCGGAGCTGCTCGAGTATATCGGGCCTGACGTGTGTGATTCGTTTGTGGCCGAGCGGGTCGAGAAGGCTGCGCACCTGGCTGCAGAAGTGATCAATAATCCGGCTAGATGAGACAGAGGCGGCGCCAAGATTGCGCCTAATGCACTAGCTGTGCTACATTCTGTGACATGGATTGGGGCGGGATGTGTCGCCCCAAATAGAATCAAAAATTGGCGAGTGCCCAAAATGACGAAACCCAGCCTTGCAGGGCTGGGTTTCTGATTCGGTTGTACCAGTAAACAAACAAGATACAAACGACTAATCGCAAAGTCAGTTTACTGGAGCAGTGCCGAGTTGGCAACCTTGCCGCCCTTTTTTTAGGCGGAACAATGTTAAATCTGACTGATTACGTCCAGCGGGATGCTGGCCGGCCAACCGTAGAACGCGGTTGCTATGTGACGAATGCTACCCCTCAGTTTGAAAAGCCCGGTCACCACAAGGGCCGCCCCAAGTTTATCGGAAAGTCCTACAACATCGCCGCTAAGCGCGATCTGGCTTGCTGGCCTGGATTTATCCCGCTCCGACCCCTCATCGGCCGTTCCCGTCATTGGAATGCGCACCGCGCCCGGGCGCTTAATCAAATGGCGCTGGCCATGCTCCACTACACCAACGTGATCACCTGGCAGGTGGAAACCTCCGTTGATGTGCTTACCCGCCAGTGTGGCCTTGACACAACATCCCGATCCGGTAATCACTCGATCTCTCGTGGATCTCGCCTTATCCAGGATCTGGAGAAGATGGGCATCATCGAGGGTAAGTTGCACTGGGATGACGTTGCCGGATGTTGGGGCTATAAAGCTCTGACTGTCACAGAGCGGTTCTGGGACATGGTGGGCGTGGGCGCCGAAGAAGCGATCAAGGTGCGGGAGCTGGCGTGGGATAAGTGGCGCAATGAGGACTCCTGGATGCGGGACGGACTCGACCCGACATATGCCATGAACCTGTCGCACAAGGCTTACAGCCAGCTGCGCCTGGAACGCCTCAAGCAGCGAGCGTTCGAGTACCGCCGCCGCAAGTCCGTCACTGCCGCCCAGATCCGCCGCGCAAAGAGGTTGGTCGCCGCAGGCAAGGACGCTATGCGCCGTGAGGTAGCAGATGGCATGTTCAAGAAGATGACCCCCGACGAGGCCAGGCGTTCAATGCAAGACCCCGCCGCGTTTAACCGGGCCGTGTCGCTGGCAGTGTATCGCCTCGAGGCGCTGGCCATGGAGCCATTGCCTCGAGAGTAAAGCTACAATACCCCCTCAGATACCCCATATAACCGCCTAACGGCGGTGCCTGTCGTTCATTATGGCCAGTAATGGTCACCCCGCCAGTCTCCATCCAGAGCCGCTCCTGGTTCGATTTATCCACATCCAGCCCATGCTCACGCCTGCCCCGTTGGTTTCCGCAGGGGGTTGCACAGTTATCCATATATAAATGCATCCCACTTTTCCTCTTGTATGCTGTGGCGTAGCGAATAGATGCAAGATTCTCTAAGAGATCTTAAACAGAGAACTAAGAGATAGATCTTATTGTCTGTGTCCCGTTATCTGTCGATAACGGGGATAACGCCTGGCTATGCAGGCCAGCAAGCTGGCCGCCGCCAGCCCAAGGACGAGAATGCCTGCCCTTGCAGGGCGGCAAGCCGCCCGCCGGTCAGCACTCAACCCCATTCGTGGGGGCAAGCCCCCACACCCCAGCTCACAAACCCCAGCTTGAACCTGTCATGCCCCACAAGGGGGCCGATCACCTTCATGGGGGCGTCAAGCAGCATGGGCCTTAAAGACGGCTCAGCAGGGAGGGGGGTGGTTGTCGCTGTGATAACGCAGTCATCCATCCACACCACCGCCGCTGTGGCCATCAAAAAGAAAAGCCATGGCAAGGCATGGGCTCGGGTCGAGATTGCGTAAAACGAGGCTCAGGCACGTTAGAGAGTGGCAAAGCAAAATAATGAAATCGGCTATCGAAAAGCAACAAGGCCGTAACATATTTTGAAGGGGTGAACCAGGTAGTCAGGCGCCGGGTTGATTGTCGGTTATGGCCAGTTCGCGCCGTTAGCCTGGTCAACGCCGGCGGCCAGTGCCGATTTAACATATAACTGATTAGCCGCGGTGACTTTCTCACAATTTTGGTGGGGCCCTGACCGGCGTCCCGCAGGCCTCGGCAGCCTCGTAGGCATAGCGGACTGCGAGCTCGGCCATGGCCGGCGGCAAGGCCAGAAACGCCTGTAGGATGGGGTCATCACCACGTTGGCCAACCGGCATCAACATGTCGGCGATCTCGATGCCGATAGCCTGGCAGATCCGCCGCGCTGCATGAAGAGGCATGAACGATTGTGTGCGAGGGGATAGCCATCGCCTAAGAGAAGGCTCAGGGAGGGGTTTGGGGAGCAATGGAACCAAAAACCAACGTAAGCCCTACCAACGCTTTTCGGTGTCTTCTTCCCAGGCGCCCATCTCGACAAAACAGTTGCGCATGTCGGCCTCCTGGCTGATCTCGGTCAGCAGGTCATGCACGCTCTTGTCCAGCTCATCGTCGCTCCGATACGGAATGGTCAACTCATAGTGGCCGGCATCCAGCCGCTTCATGCCATAGGGCTCCAGGCAGTAGCGCTCAATGTTCTCCGTGGCCCGCTTCCGGCCGCGCACGAACTTGCTGTTATTCACCACCGCGAGGCGCAGGGTGACGGTGGCCACCCGCTCGGCGGCGGGCGGCTCTGCCGGCGACGCGGCCGAAGGCTGCTGGTCGCGTGACCTGGCGCTCTTCTGGTACGCGCCGATCTCGACACCACGGTGGCGCAGGTAGCTGTACAGCGTGCTCTTGGAGATGTGCAGCTTCTCGCCGATCGCGCTGACGCTCAGGCGACCTTCGCGGTAGAGGGTTTCGGCCGCCATGGCGGTGGCCTCAGCCTTGGCTGGCAGGCCCTTGGGACGGCCACCGATCCGGCCACGCGCCCGTGCGGCCGACAGACCCGCCTGAGTCCGCTCGCGGATCAGCTCGCGCTCGAACTCCGCCAGCGAGGCGAACAGGTTGAACACCAGGCGGCCTTGGGCGTGGGTGGTGTCGATGGGGTCATTCAGGCTCTGTAAGCCGACCTTGCGCTCTGCCAGCTCGCCGACCAACTCGACCAGGTGCTTGAGGGAACGCCCAAGGCGATCCAGCTTCCAGATCACCACGGCATCACCCGGCCGCACGTTGGCCAGCAGTTTGTCCAACTCCGGCCGGGCGCTTTTCGCGCCGCTGGCGATGTCTTGGTAGATGCGTTCGCACCCGGCCTGTTTCAGGGCATCGACTTGTAGGTCGGCTTTCTGATCCCGAGTGCTCACTCGCGCATAACCGATCTTCATCAAAAGTACTGTTTACTCGACTACGTTAGTAATAGTTGAACTTTGATTAAGCGTACCAGTTATTTGAACCGTAGCGCGGGGAGCTTAACGAACCGAGCCATTCCTCGATAGAGTTCGGCAAAACCTTCGTTTTGTCGAACCATTGCATCGCCCTTTGTGATTGGCGTATAAACACACAAACACCTATTAGCGGAGAACGCTATGAATACCATTCGCTGGAATGTCGCCGTCTCGGCCGACACCGACCAGTCGCTTCGGATGTTTCTGGCCAGCCAGGGCGGCGGCCGTAAGGGCGACCTGTCGCGCTTCATCGAAGAAGCGGTACGGGCACACATCCTGGAGCTGAGCGCTGAGCAGGCCAAGGCCGCTAACGCCCATCTGAGTGAGGCAGAATTGACCAACGCGGTTGACGAAGCGCTCGACTGGGCACGTAAGCGCTGATGCGGGTCGTGTTGGATACCAACATCCTGTTCAGCGCCCTGATCTCGCCACATGGCGCGCCCGATGCGATCTACCGTGCCTGGCGGGCGGCGCGTTTCGAGGTGGTGACCTCGCGGATGCAACTCGATGAAATTCGTCGAGCCAGCCGCTATCCCAAGCTTCAGGCCATCCTACAGCCCGCCAAGGTGGGCGCCATGATCAATAACCTGCAACGGGCTGTGGTACTGGAGCGCCTGACCATCGAGGTCGAAGCCGATGATCCGGATGACTCGTTTTTGCTGGCCATGGCCTTGGCGGGCGATGCGGACTACCTGGTAACCGGTGATCGCCGCGCCGGCCTGCTGCAACGCGGGCACATCGAACGCACGCGGATCGTCACGCCCGCCGTGTTCTGCGTCGAGGTGCTGTGATCAATGCCGGTCGGTTTTCTGACTCAAGAGCAACGCGACGGTTTTGGCCGCTATGTTGATTCGCCCAGCCGTGAAGAGCTGGAACGTTACTTCCACCTGAGCGATGAAGACCGTGAAGCCATCCAGGTGCTGCGGGGTAACCATAACCGTCTGGGTTATGCCGTTCTGCTGACCACCGTCCGCTTCGTTGGCGTTCTGCCGGACAAGCCCGCCGCCGTGCCGGTGGAAGTCCTGCAGGTGCTTTGCCGACAACTGGCGATTCCAGACCCCGACTGCCTCCAGCGCTATAGCGATCATCGCCGCTGGATACATGCCACCGATATTCAGAACCGCTTTGGCTATCGTCATTTCACCGATCCGGGCATCGGCTTTCGCTTGAGCCGCTGGCTGTATGCCCTCTGCTGGACGGGCACCGACCGGCCGGGAGTGCTGTTTGAGCGAGCCACCTCGTGGCTGTTCACACAGAAAGTCCTCCTGCCTGGTGTGTCTCAACTAGAGCGCTTTATCGCCCAGTTGCGCAGTCGGGTCGAAGAACGCCTCTGGTTTACGCTGGGCCGCAGCGTGACTGAGGAACAGCGATTGCAACTGCAAGACTTGCTGACGGTGGCCGAAGGCAACCGCAGCTCCCGGCTGGATCAATTGCGCTCCGGCCCGGTCATGGTCAGTGGCCCCGCGTTGATTCGGGCACTGCGCCGGCTCGATGACGTGCGCGGCATCGGCATCACCTTGCCGGCGGCGGCGCACATCCCTCCCAGCCGTATCGCCGCCCTGGCCCGCTTCGCCAACACGGCCAAGGTCACCGCGATTAATCGGCTGCCGGCGTCGCGGCGGATGGCGACACTGGTGGCCTTCGCACTCTGCCTGGAGGCGACTGCGCACGACGACGCACTGGAAGTCCTGGAGGCCTTGCTGCGCGACCTGTTCAGCAACGCGGAGAAGGCCGACAAGAAAGCCCGCATGCGCAGCCTGAAAGACCTGGATCGGTCGGCCGCGACGCTCGCCGCCGCGTGCAAGGTCGTGCTGGACAGCTCGATCAGCGATGACAACGTGCGCGCCCGGCTGTTCAACGACCTGCCGAGGACCACCCTGGAAAAGGCCCTGGAAGAGGTCAACGCGCTGATCCGCCCGGTAGATGACGTCTATTTTCTTGCATTGGAAGCGCGCTACCGCAGCGTGCGCCGCTTCCTGCCCGACCTGCTCAAGCACATCCGCTTCGGCTTCAGCCCGGCCGGCAAGGGCGTGGCGGCTAGTCTGGAGTGGCTGCAACTGAACCTGCCGCGCCGGAAGCCAGAGGATGACGCGCCGCAGGAGATCGTGGCCAAGGCTTGGCAGAAGCACATCACCCGCGAAGATGGCTCCCTCGACATGGGTGCCTATGTGTTCTGCACGCTCGATGCGCTGCGCACGGCCCTGCGCCGCCACGATGTCTTCGTCTCGCCCAGTTGGCGCTATGCCGACCCGCGTCTTGGCCTGCTCGACGGTGCCGAATGGCTGGCGGCGCGACCGATCATCTGCCGGTCACTGGGCCTGACCATCGACGCCAAAACCACCCTGGACGCCTTGTCCGTCGAGCTGGATGCAACCTGGCTGGCAGTAGCCGCGCGCCTGCCCGACAACCCGGCGATTCAACTGAGCGAGAACACCGAGGGCAAGACCGAACTGTCGCTCGGGGCGCTGGACAAGCTGGACGAGCCCTGCTCGTTGCTGCAACTGCGGGCGGCCGTGTCTGACCTGATGCCGCGTGTCGATCTGCCGGAAATCCTCTTGGAAATCGCCGCCCGCACTGGCTTTTCCGAGGCCTTCACCCATGTCTCCGAACGCAATGCACGCGCCGACAACCTGGTCACCAGCCTCTGCGCGGTGCTGTTGGGCGGGGCCTGCAACACCGGCCTGGAGCCCTTGATCCGCACCGACAACCCGGCGCTGCGCCGTGACCGGCTGTCCTGGGTCAGCCAGAATTATATCCGCGACGACACCCTGTCAGCGGCTAACGCCATCCTGGTCGGAGCGCAAAGCCAACTGGAACTGGCCCAAGTCTGGGGTGGCGGCGAGGTCGCCTCCGCCGATGGCATGCGCTTCGTCGTACCGGTGCGCACCGTGCATGCCGGCCCCAATCCGAAGTATTTCGGCACCGGCCGGGGTGTCACCTGGTACAACCTGATTTCCGACCAATTCTCCGGCCTCAACGCCATCACCGTGCCCGGCACGCTGCGCGACAGCCTGGTGTTGCTGGCGGTCGTGCTGGAACAGCAGACCGAGTTGCAGCCGACGCAAATCATGACCGACACCGGGGCCTACAGCGATGTGGTGTTCGGGCTCTTCCGCCTACTTGGCTACCACTTCAGTCCGCGGCTGGCCGATGTCGGCGGTACCCGCTTCTGGCGCACGCGCCCGGACGCGGACTACGGCAAGCTCAACGGGCTGGCCCGCCAGTCGGTCAAACTCGACCTGATCGCCGAGCACTGGGACGACCTGCTGCGCCTGGCCGGCTCGCTCAAACTCGGCCGGGTGCCGGCGACTGGCATCATGCGCACGCTGCAAACGGGAGATAGACCCACCCGGCTGGCCCAGGCGCTGGCCGAATTCGGGCGGATCGAAAAGACTCTGCACACGTTGACCTATATCGACGACGAGTCCAAGCGCCGCGCCACCCTGACCCAGTTGAACCGAGGCGAAGGCCGGCACAGCCTGGCCCGCGCCGTGTTCCACGGCAAACGCGGCGAGCTCCGCCAGCGCTACCGCGAAGGCCAGGAAGACCAGCTCGGTGCTCTGGGCCTGGTGGTGAACATCATCGTGCTGTGGAACACCCTCTACATGACGGCGGCCGTGGAACGGCTCAAGCAGCACGGCTATCCAGTGCTGGAAGAGGATTTGGCCCGGCTATCGCCGCTGATCTACGAGCACATCAACATGCTCGGGCGGTATTCCTTTGCGGTACCGGAAGAAGTTGCGCGCGGCGAGCTGCGGCCACTGCGTAATCCAGACGACGACCTGTGATCCCCCTAAACGCTATGAGCAACACCCAAGCTGCTGCTGGATCGGCGGGCACTTCACCGAGCCGAACGAACAGAAAACGCAGCAATCCCCTGGGTTGGGGCGCAGCAGCGCCTTGCAGTTGCTGCACTCGTAATAGAACTGGCAGGCGTCCGTGGGCATGGTTTCCGGCTTGGCGAAGCCGCAGCGCGGGCAAGTCAGCACGGACTCAAGGACAATGGCGCTCATCGTGACCTCACTTCTGCACTGTGGAGGGGTATCCCGCGTTCGCGGTCGCCTCAGTCAGTGCCTCGGGCTGGGCCTTATCGGGATCGTAGGTGACGGTCGCCGTCTTCTGGTCGAAATTGACCTGGACGTCACTCACGCCGGACACCTTCTCCAGCGACTTCTTGACCGTGATCGGACAGAGTCCGCATGTCATGTTCTGCACGTCGAGCGTGACGGTTTTCGGGGGAGCCGCCAGCGCCACGAAGGGCAAGGCGAAAAGCACGGCGATCAGCAGTTTGCGCATGGTTAATCTCCTTCAGTAGAACAGCGGGGCGAGCCACGGCACGGCCAATAGGCCGAGCAGCAGCACGCTGACGATCCAGAACACGAGTCGCTGTCGCACGAGCGTGCGCGGATCGGCGCAGGGTGTACCTGGCGTACAAACCTGTGGCACCAGGTAGAGCTTGCGGAATGCCAATCCCAGGAACAGTAGAGTCAACCCGATGAAGAGGGGGCGTAGTGGCTCCATCATGGGGTCACCTCAGAAAACGGAAAAAATCGTACGGTAAGCCGCTGGCATGGTCTAGCTTCTCGCAAACGATCGTTTTTGAGAGGCTTCAATGAGAATCAGATCCGCGCTAGTGCTGGTATGGCATGTTGCTTTCTCGAAAACCACTCTCATATTGCACGGCTGAAACAGCCGAGTTTCGAGAACCACGAAAATGCTGTTTCTAGGGGTTGGCAGCTTGCGCAAAGCCGCGCAGTTGCTGGGTATCGGATCTCTTAACGTGCTTTAATTTCCGAATTCTGAAGCGACCCCATCATGGTCAGAGCGCCCACCCACGTACCGCCGACACCGAGTGCCAACAGCACCAGTGGCCCGACACAGCACACCGACGCACCGATGGCGGTCAGCGAACTCGCGACCAGCGAGCCTTTCCCGGTGAGTTGCATCCCCATTCCCATCTCCTGAGCCTGATTGCCTAGGTGCTATTCTAAACTCCGTACCAAAGTACGGAATCAAGGAGAAAGTGATGGCCACAGAGCTGACCATTGGCAAGCTGGCAGACGCCGCCGGGGTGAACGTCGAGACGATCCGCTACTACCAGCGACGCGGGCTGCTGGATGAACCAGCCAAACCCTTGGGTGGCCATCGGCGCTATCCGGTGGACATGGTGAAGCGACTGCGTTTCATCAAGCGGGCTCAGGCGCTGGGTTTCACGCTCTCGGAAGTCGGTGGACTGCTGACGCTGGATGAGTCGTGCGCCTGTGCCGAAACGCGAGCACGGGCTGCACGCAAGCTCGCGTTGATCGAGCAGAAGATGGCCGACTTGGTCGTCATGCAGCAACTGTTAGGCGAACTGGTGCAGCAATGTGATGCGGGAGACGGCGGAACGATCTGCCCGATCATCGAGGCACTGATCAGAGAGTAATGCCTGGCGGGTGAGCTGGAGATCGGAAAGCCCCTTTACGGTGGGATTCAGAGCTTACGTTGGTTTTTGGTTCCATTGCTCCCCAAACCCCATGATCATGGTTGAATTCTCATTATTTGTGGTTTTGTAAAAATACAGAAAAGCACATGCAATGAGCAATCAAAATAAGTTCCAGACTCCATGAGTTCGTCCGGCCTGCACTCCCTAGTTCTGGTTGTGCAACGGTATTGCCAGTATTACAATGTAATGGCGTTTGAAATTACAAAGTGAGGCGGTTATGGGCACGATTAACCTGCGCATTGATGATGAACTGAAGGCACGTTCATTTGCGGTGCTGGACAAATTGGGGGTGACCCCCTCGGATATTATCCGGCAAACCCTGGAGTATGTGGCCTCTCAGGGGCGGAGCCCGTTTCGCACTACCGTGGTGACGGAGGACGAAGAGGCACTGTTAGCCATCGTGCGAGAGCGCTTGGCCAGCCCGCAGAAAGGCATCAAGGTATCGCTGGATGACCTTTGAACTCGAGTTTGATCCGCGAGCGTGGAAAGAGTGGAAAAAGTTGGGCGATACCGTTCGCCAGCAGTTCAAAAAGAAACTTTCAGAGGTGATCGAGCGCCCCAGGATTGAGGCAAACAGGCTGAATGGGATGTCTGATTGCTACAAGATCAAATTGCGTGGCGCGGGGTATCGGTTGGTTTACCAGGTACAGGATGATCGGGTGGTGGTATTCGTGGTCGCAGTGGGGAGGCGCGAACGGGAAGAGGTATATCTGGATGCCATGTCACGTCTTGATTAGCGGACGTTGTAAGGTGTGACCGCCTGCGGTAACGTACTGGCCAGAAAAGACAAACCCCGAATCTCTTATCTTCATCTTGGCGGAGTCGGTAAGAGAGTTCGGGGTCGTTCACTAAGAACAGGAAAATAATAACACATGGATCACGCTAAACAACCCTGCCCCGCCAATAAGCGCGGGCATCATTGACGAAAACAGCCTCTCGCGCCTCGTTTGTCGAACGTCTGCCTCATCGCCCCTACTGTACTGATGACCCGTCACAGGGCCTGTTGATCCGCCCGAAGGCTACCGCGCTGGCCTATCGCCACATCCAGCACAACCCGCTGCCGCACGTCGCCTGCCTGGTATTCGATATCGACCGACCAGATGGATACGCCGCATGGGAGTCCGCTGGACTGCCAGCTCCACACTGGATCGCCATCAACCTGGATGAAGGGCTGGACGAGAACGGGGTCTGTCATCGAGGCCGTGCCCACATCGGTTACATGCTGGCTACCCCTGTGGCCCGCACCAGCGCAGCCAAGGCGAAACCATTGCGCTATCTGGCCGCCATAGAACACGTTATGGCGCATCGGTTAGGGGCTGACATGCGGTTCACAGGCCTCATCACCAAGAACCCCACACACAGCGATTGGTGGACGGTCTGGCACCCCATTGAGCCCTATTCTCTCGACTATCTGGCCGAGTTCTGCCCGGATAAAGATCTCGCCGCCTACAGTCGCCGCAGCCGCAAGGAGGCGAGCGGGCTAGGGCGTAACGTCACCCTGTTCGACAACGTGCGGGAGTGGGCTTACAGCGCCGTCAGAGAGTATTGGCGACCCAATGGGTACGACGCATGGGCTGAGGCTGTCAGAGCTGCCTGTGACAGTGCCAATGCGTTTGGGCTGGAGCAGGGCGGTCCGTTGCCCGTGTCCGAGACGAAGGCCACGGCCAAGAGCATCGCCCGTTGGGTATGGCGACATTTCACCCCGTCCGAGTTCCGCGCCATTCAGGCAACCAGAGGGGCCAAGGGGGGCAAGGTTTCCAAGGGGGGCGGGAGGCCCATGGGAACAAGCCGGACTAACTGGGAGTTGTGGGAAGCCATTCAGAGCATGAAGGCTGCCGGATACCCGCATAGCACCATCGCCGACGATCTCAATATTTCCGCCAGTACGGTAAGCAAGTACGCCAAAATTTCAAAATAGCGATCGCGAAAACAAGCCATATCAGATAACAGCGCCCGTAGGGCGGCCCCTTCTCGAAAGTCATTTAAGAGAGAGAGGCTCGTTGCGAGGGGGGTAAGGCCGATCCCGAAGGGCTGTCCATCAGGCCATGTGTTTGGCCTGTGGGCAGTAGGTCTTATCCCCGGAGCTGTTTGTTCTCTGCCGTTCGCAGTGCCCGCAGAATCTCCCCGGCCTGCTCCGGGGTCAGTACCACCGCCGACCCTCCATCCCGGATAGCCTGCATCTGGGCATCCAGCCCCTCTACCAATGCCCGATTTATCGTCACAGTAACGTTATTGTCCTGCTGCTTTGCACGGTAGGCTGCTTGTCGTTCTGCCCCTGTTTTGGCTGATCCGGTTTTTGGCCTACCCCGTCCGCGCTTGATGCCAAACATGTCCCCAGTCCCCTGATCCTTGGTGTCCTTCATGGTGTTATTTCCTGTCACTGTAACGGTAATTGATTATGTGTCACTGTGACGATAATTGGCAAGTTGCCGACCCCCTGTTTTTTTGCTGTACTGGCATTAAGCCAGCGTACCCGTATTACGTTTTAGCCTGCTTCGCGGCTCAACGTAACACGGGGCTGGTGAGGGGCTATGCCCCTTCAATCCCCCTAAACCCACAGCCGGAGGCAGCGTGTCCAAGGTCCAAAAGATAACCACCGTCAGCGTCAGGATCGACAAGCCGACCGCCGCCGAATGGCGCGAGCGGGCGACCGCATCCGGGCTCAGTGTGTCTGACTGGATCCGGGGTGCGGTGGATGCCAATCAGCAGACGAATTTGCCGACGCCCCAGCGCCGTCCCGTCCGTGTCCGCGATACCAGCAACGATGCCGACCCGGCGTTGATGCGCCAGTTGGCCGGGATGAGCAACAACCTCAACCAGATAGCCCGAGCCCTGAACGAATGCCGGTTGGCCGGCTCGTCGGTGCAACTGGTGGAAGTGCTGGCCCTGCTGCGCAGCATCGAGGCTGAGGCAGCCCACTTGCTGCCCCAGTTGCCTCCTCCCCCCAAGCCGACCACCAAGGAGAGCAGCAGCGATGCACGTTAAATTCCTAGCCCACGGTACGGGCAGCGGCGCCCGCGCCTCGGCCTACCTGCTTGGGGCGCACGACCACACCGGAGCGGAGCGGGCCGGGGTGACGGTACTGCGGGGGGATCCGGCGCTGTTCGCGGCGGTGGCCGACTCACTGCCGTTCCAGCAGCGGTACTCCAGCGCGGTGATTTCGTGGGCCGCCGAGGAGGCACCGACCGCTGCCGAGATCGACGAGGTGCTGGCCGATTTCGAGGCGCTGGCATTTGCAGGACTGGAGCCGGAGGACTACCACATGACCGTCGTCCAGCACGACGAACCGGGCGGCGGGGCGCATGTGCACATCCTGATCCCCCGTGTTCACTTGGGCAGCGGAAAATCGTTCAACCCGGCTCCACCAGGTCAACGCGACGACTTCTATGCGGTCAGGGACAAACACAATCATGCCAAGGGCTGGGCGCGGCCAGACGACCCGCTCCGGGCACGGCTGCTGCGGCCGGATTTCGAGGCATACAAGGGCGACCACCCGGCCATCAAAAAACAGATCACCGACCACCTAATCGGGGCCACCGCGCAGGGGGTGATCACAAACGCCGCCGAGCTGCGAGCCTACCTGCAAGAATCGCTCGGGTGCGAAATCACGCGAACGGGCATGGATTACATCAGCATCAAGCCGGAGGGCTACCCCAAAGCCGTCCGGTTAAGGGGAGAGTTATATGGAGCATCTTGGACAGCAGAAAGAACGCTTGAGCGAGAGGCTCAAGCAGCGGCAAGAGCAGGAATTGGGCGAGGTGGAGAAGTTAGCGAAAGCGGTGCTCGACGAGCTCAAGAAAGACTTAAAAAAGCGTGTGAACGACGAGCTGAATACAACCGTGGGCGCTATCCGGGACGGGATAGAGGGATTGCCCCAACAGATCTCCGACTCGACCGACCCATTGAGGGAGGTCTTGGAGCAGGCCCGGAGCGAGGCCAACACCCTCAAGCTGATCTCCAGCGTCTGGCTCAAAGCCTTGCTGGTTGGGGTGTGCACCGCAGTGGGGATAGGGTTGGGGAGCTGGGGGGTATTGAGCTGGATGGGCAGCGAGGTTCAGCGGTTGAACAGCGAGATCAGCAGCGCGAAAGCCACGCTGGCGCAGCTTCCGACCGGAGTGACCTTCGTCCATCAGGGCGGCAAGAGCTACATCCTCGCGCCGACATTGGGGCAACCGTTCAACGTGAAGGACAGCGACAAAATGGCTGTGGAGGTGAAGTGAATGACCGAACTGGAACGGGTGCTACTCGACAGGCTGGAGCGGATAGAAACGGCACACCAGCAGCAAACGACGGCTTTGGAGCAGCAATTACAGCAGCAGGCGCGTTCTTTGAGCGAGTTGCAGATCGCTTGCACCAGCGCGCTGGAGAGTTGCGGGGTGTTATGCGGCGAGCTACAGCGTTCGTTCGAGACGTTGCAGAGCGGGGTAGAGCGGTCGAACAGAGCGACAACGACAGCGCTTGGCAGCTTAAGCAGCAGTGTCAACGACTTGAACGAGGCGCTGGACGCCTTGCAGAGGGCGCAGCGCTGATCGCCGACAGGGCTGCGGAGCTGCGAAAAGAGCAGCGGCGAGATCGTGGATTTAGCATGTGATATATCGTCACAGTGACAATAATTAAGGAGATCGGGTATGAAATCAGGTCGGTTGGGTACACCTGACACGGTGGCGCATATTCGCCAGTTCCCCCCGGTTGAGTACGAACTGGCGAGCTATCAAGGCTCCCCGTGGCTATGGGCCGATGGAAAGCCGCTGATCGACCTCCTCGATGCGACCATCGACTGGATGATCGATGACGACGGCAGTCGCTGGATCGTCATTGATACCGAATACCTGCGCCAGCAGGTGGCCCACTATGCCCTGCTGTCCGCCGATACATGGCGGCAACGGCTGCTCGATGCTGGCGTGGAGGTGGATTGAGGTGCGATTGAGTGATCGGTTTCCGGGGTTGATGCTGTGGCATACGGTGGCAGCTGTGGCCGCCGTGTTTGCGGCGAAAGCCCTGCTGTACTGGGTTGCGGACTGGTTGGGCCTTGGGCCGCTCTACAGCGCCTTGGCGGGGCCTTCTTGGGACGTGGCGGCGTGGATAGCGTTGGCAGCCCTGCTGCTGCGGTGGATGAAGGTCTAGCCCGTTCTGCCGCGCTGCGCTTGGCTGCCCCCGAGCTCGCTGCGACAGACTGCGCTAGTCGCCCCAGTTCGGGGGCGACATTGCAGTACTGCAATCGGGTTGTGACGGCGCTTGGATTGCGTGGTAAATTTAGGTATCACTAGGTAATACCTTTGGCTAACAGTGAGGTTTTATGTCCGCAGCTACCAAACCCATGTCTATCAAACTTGATAGCGATACCCAAAGCCGGATCAAGCAGCTAGCTGCTGCCCGCGACCGTTCAGCGCACTGGATGATGCGCG
>NZ_JAPCIZ010000020.1:0-66350 GCF_027707725.1 Aeromonas sp. QDB25
CTGAGATAGTGAAGAACGACCTGACGTTTGAAGTCGGTCGAGTATTTTTGCTTTCCCATAGAAACGAAGAACCCCTACTCGTTGGGTGTCCAACTTTCGGGGTTCACTTCATTACGCAGGTGGTTTTTTTATCACCAAATTAACATGGGATATTAATCCCAAAACCTATCACCCCAACGGCGGCGTGCGCGGCGGCACCATTCGCTTGCTGCCGGTGGACTCGAAAGCCGAAGCAAAGCGCAGCAGGTTGTTGTCGTCATAGGCGCGACCGGCGAAGGTCAGGCCCACCGGCATACCGATATCGGCCATGATGCCCATGGGGACAGTGACGGTCGGCACGCCGAGGTGGCGAATGGCGAGGTTGCCGTTGGCAACCCAGATGCCGTTGCTCCAGGCGATATCGGCGGAGGCCGGGTTCACATCCGCATCAGCCGGGGCGACGTCGGCGACGGTCGGGAACAGCACGGCGTCGAGCTTGAGCCCGTCCATCCAGTCCTCCAGATCCAGCTTGCGGGTCTGCTCCAGACCGCGCAGGCCGTCCGGCACAGAGGCTATCTCATCGAAACGCTTGAGGCCGCGCTTGGCCATCTTGACGTACTCGTCCATGCCCGCCGCCAGATCCCCTTCGCGGTTCGGCAAGGTGCCCGGATCGTGGGGGAAGATCTTCGGCCCATCGACATCTTCAAGTTTGTTCAACTTGGGATCGCCGTTGGCACGCAAGAAGTCGTCGAACGCCCAGCCGGATAGCTCCCACAGCTCGTCGTTGAGAAACTCCGGGCTCACGATGCCGCGATTGAACACGGTCGGCGCGCCGGGTCGGTCCCCTTCGCAGTTGGAGACCAGCGGGAAGTCCACTTCGATGACTTCCGCGCCCGCGGCTTCCAGCGCCTTGCGCGCCTGTTCCCACAGCGCAATCACGGTCTCGCGGGTATGGATGCGCTGACCGGTCGGGCCGCCGATGCCGGGGTTGTCGCTGGTGCCCGCCAGTTCATCCTTGTTGATAAACATGCGCGGCACGCCGAGGCGCTTGCCCTTGAGGGTATCGGCCTTGTCAGCCAGCTCCAGATAGGACGCCGGACGCACTTCGGAGGCCTTGGGCAGTTGCACCCAGGGCTGCATGCGCCACAGATCACCACGGGTATCGGCATCGTCAGCCACTACCACATCCAGCACTTCCAAGAGATCGGCCATGGTGCGGGCGTAGGGCACGACGACGTCCATGGTCGGGGTCAGG
The DNA here is from genome assembly GCF_027707725.1 of Aeromonas sp. QDB25. Taxonomy (NCBI): domain Bacteria; kingdom Pseudomonadati; phylum Pseudomonadota; class Gammaproteobacteria; order Aeromonadales; family Aeromonadaceae; genus Aeromonas; species Aeromonas sp. QDB25. Next base: position 1,235 of record NZ_JAPCIZ010000020.1, read on the forward strand.
GGCCAGTTGCCGCGCACCGAGATGACGCCACGGGACGGGGTGTAGGCGCACAGACCGTTGTTGGAAGCCGGGCCACGGCCACTCGACCAGGTCTCTTCCGCCAGACCAAAGGCGGAGAAGCTGGCGGCGGTGGCGGTACCGGCCCCGTTGGAGGAGCCGGAGGCAAACGGCGCGGTCAGGTAGTCGGCGTTGTAGGGGCTCTCGGCACGGCCATAGACGCCGCGCTGCATGCCGCCATTGGCCATCGGCGGCATATTGGTTTTGCCAAGGCAGATGGCACCGGCGGCGCGCAGGCGCTCAACGGTAAAGGCATCGCGCTGGGCCACCAGATCCTTGAAGGCCGGGCTGCCGGAGGCGGCAGTCAGCCCCTTGACCAGATAGCTGTCTTTGGCGGTGTAGGGGATGCCGTCGAGCGGGCTCAGGGTTTCGCCACGGGCGCGGCGGGCATCGGAAGCCTCGGCCTCTTTCAGCGCATCGGGATTGGCGACCACCACTGCGTTGAGTTTGGTGGCAGTCTCGGGGCCGTTGTAGGCCTCGATCCGGGCCAGATAGGCCTTGACCAGTTCGACCGCGGTGGTGCGGCCTGATTCGAGCGCGGCACGCAGCTCGGCAATGGAAACCTCGGTGACATCTACCATTTTGGCGATCATGGGGATCTCCTGTAAAAGGGTGACTGTTTGTCATGATGATCGCCGCATCGGCGCCTGCGACCATCACATCATCAAGGGATAAAACCCCACTGAGTGGGGTTTTGAATACCAACCTTGGCTGGCTTGGAACAGGTTCTTACTTGCCAGAAGGAATTTGCTGAGTAATGCAGTGGATATTGCCACCGCCCAGCAGGATCTCGCGGGCCGGCACGCCGACGACCTTATGCTCCGGGAAGATCTCTTCCAGAATGCGCTGGGCTTCGCCGTCGGTGGCGGCATCCAGCAGCGGGTAGACGATGCGATCGTTGGTGATGAGGAAGTTCACGTAGGAACCCGCCAGACGGCCCTCTGCCTCGCGCGGCACACCGCTGCCGCTCTCGACGCCGGCGGACTCTTCCTGGGTGCAGTAGAGCGGGCCCGGCTGGGGCAGCTTCCACACTTTCAGCTTGCGACCCTTGGCGTCCACCGCCGCTTCCAGCACCTGGAGGGCAGCCAGGGAGCGGGCGTACTGGGGATCTGTCTCATCGTCAGTCCAGTGCAGGGCCACTTCACCCGGGCGCACGAAGCAGCACATGTTGTCGATGTGGCCGTCGGTCTCGTCCATGTAGACCCCTTCGTCCAGCCAGATAACGCTCTTCACACCCAGATAGTCGCGCAAGTGCGCTTCGATCTGCGCTTTGGTCAGGTGCGGGTTGCGGTTTTCGTTGAGCAGGCACTCGGCGGTAGTCAGGCAGGTGCCTTCGCCATCCACATGGATGGAGCCCCCTTCCAGAATGAGCGGCGCGTCGTAACGATCCATGCCGTGCTGCTCCAGCATCCGGGCAGCGACCTCTTCATCCTGGTTCCACGGGTAGTAGAGACCCCCCTTGTGACCGCCCCAGGCGTTGAAGCCCCAGTCCACCCCACGGCACTCGCCTGCGGCGTTGGTGACGATGGTGGGGCCAGTGTCGCGGGCCCAGCAGTCATCGCTGGCCATTTCCACCAGGGTAACGTGGGCGGGCATGATGCCACGGGCCTGCTCCATAAACTGGGCCGGCACCCCCATAAAGACCGGCGTCGCGCCACCGATGGCATCCGCCACCTTGGCGAAGGTGGCCTGGGCGAAGCGACCGGCTTCCCGCCAGTTGTCCGGGCGGAACGGCCAGATCATCCAGACGGCCTGCTGGTGAGCCCACTCGGCGGGCATGGTGAAGCCGTCGGCGGCCGGCGTGGAATTCATGGTCTTGATGCTCATCGCAAGGCTCCTTGCATGGATTGAGGCCCCCCTTTACGCCCGATGCGGCGCGGGAACCCGGAAAAATAAGAGTGGGTCGCAGTGTAAGAAGTTGCGCGCCCATCCATCAAATGAATAGGATTAATTGTCCCATAAACACGGCGAATAATCCCCCCATGAAACTGCACCAGCTCGACCTCAATCTGCTGCTCGCCTTTGACGCTCTGATGACGCAAGGGAGCGTGACCCGCGCCGCCGAATCGCTCTTTATCAGCCAGCCCGCCATGAGCCACTCCCTCGGCCGGTTGCGGGCCTTTCTCGGCGACCCGCTGCTGGTGCGCACGCCCCAGGGGATGTTGCCGACTCCCCGGGCCCAGCGCCTGCATCTGGGGGTGCAGCAGGCGCTGCGGCTGCTGGAGCAGCAACTCTGGGAGGAGGACGAGTTCGCGCCGCGTCAGTCGAAGCGCCGCTTCGTGCTCTGCACCACGGATTACGTGGAGTGCGTGCTGATCCCGCCCCTTATCCAGCGCCTCAGAAAGCTGGCGCCGGGCGTCACCATCGAAATCCGCATCCTGCGCGATACCCTGCCGGAAGCCGAGCTGGCGAGCGGCGAGATAGATCTCGTGCTTGGGTTTGACGAGTACATGCAGGTGCCGGGGTATCTGGGCAAGGAGACCTGGCTCACCGAACCCCTGGCCGGGCTGGTGCGCGCCACCCTGGAGCTGGAGGAGGAGCGCATCACCCTCGACCAGCTAATCGAGATGCCCCATGTGTTCCACTCACCGCTCGGCACCTCGGAGGCGAGCCTCGACCGCTATTTGCAGAGCCTGGGCCACAGCCGCACCATCTCGGTCAACAGCCAGAGCTATATGTCCGCCGCCGCCATCGTGAGCCAGAGCGATCACCTGCTGGTGCTGCCCAGCATGGTGGCCGAGCTGCTCGCCAGCCACTGGCCGCTGAAAAGCCTGCCCCTGCCCGACGACGTGCCGGATTATCACCTCAACTGCGTCTGGCATCCGGTCCACGCCCAGCAACCGGCGTTGATCTGGTTGAAGGCGTTGATGAAGGATCTGGTGAATCCGGGCTAAGCGGCTGCGGCTGGCAGCCCCCTCATCCCCAACCCTTCTCCCATTCTTTTGTAAATGAGCGGGAGAAGGGGGCAAACCCCCTGCTGCGAGGGGAGTTCCCAGCAACAACAAAGGCTCCCGCGGGAGCCTTTGTTGTTTCCATCCTCGCCATCACGCCCGCAGGGCGCGCATCATCCGGGCAACGACACCGGTCAGCAGAGGGCGGTCGGGGTGACACTGGGCGAAGGTGACCAGTCCCTGGATATGGACCTGCAAGAAGGCGGTCAGGGTGGGGATGTCCCCCTCTTTTGCCAGCTCTCCCTGCGCCTTTGCCAGGGCCAGCTGCCCGGCCAGATCCTGTTCCAGCTCGCCGTAGATGGCCTTGAAGCGAAGGTGCAGCTCCTCGTCCTGCTCCGCCAGCTCCATCAGGGTGCGGGTCAGCAGGCAGGAGCCCTGCAGGGCATCGTCCACCACCTGCTCGAGGTAGGCGTGCAGCCCCGCCAGCGGGCTGGGCTGTGCCAGGCAGCGGCGGCGCAGGGCCCCCTTCTCTGCCACATAGTGATCGACCGCCGCCAGCAGCAGGCCGCGCTTGTTGCCAAAGGCGGCATAGAGGCTGCCCGGGTGCAGGCCGGTTGCGGCCACCAGCTCCTGCATGGTGGTCTTGGCATAGCCTTTGGCGCGAAAGGCTTCCATGGCGTTTCGCAAGACGGCATCCCGATCGTATTCGGCGCTGCGCATGGGGTCTCCGGTGGCAAGGTCCCGCGGGACGGAAAAAACAGGGCGGCAAGTTTACCCCAGCCTCCCCCGTCAATCCATGTTGAATGCTTGCTCAAAAAATACTTGCACACAAACCAAAAAACGTCTTGAATGCCCGTTCAAGAATCACTCCCTCAGGACAGACGATCATGAATACCCTGTTTCAGCCCTATCGCCTCAACGACACCCTCACCCTCGCGAACCGTTTCATGATGGCCCCCCTCACCCGCTGCATGGCGGGCCCGGGTCTGGTGCCCACCGAACAGATGGCCGCCTACTACGGCCGCCGCGCCGACATCGGCCTCATCATCTCCGAAGCCACCATCATCCGTCCGGACGGGCAGGGCTACCCCAATACCCCGGGGCTCTACAGCGCCGAACAGATCGCCGGCTGGAAGAAAGTGACCAGCGCCGTGCATGCCAACGGCGGCAAGATCTTCGCCCAGCTGTGGCACGTGGGCCGTCTCTCCCACCCCTTCTTCCACCACGCCGAAGTGCTGGCCCCCTCCGCCGTCGCCCATGAGGGCACGGTGCCGCGCATGCGCGAGCTGGTCTATCAGGTGCCCCGCGCCCTGACCGGGAGCGAAATCGCCCAGCTGGTCGAAGATTACGCCCAGGCCGCCGCCAACGCCATCGAGGCGGGCTTTGACGGGGTGGAGATCCACGGTGCCAACGGCTACCTCATCGATCAGTTCCTGCACCACGCCAGCAACCTGCGCACCGACAACTACGGCGGCAGCCCCGAGAACATGAGCCGCTTCGCCCTCGAGGTGGTGGATGCCATCGCCGCCCGCATCGGCGGGGATCGCACCGGCCTTCGTCTCTCCCCCGGCGCCTATGTGCACCTGGAAGGGGATGCCCGGGATCGCGCCGTGTTCGACCACCTGCTGGCCGAGCTGAACCAGCGTACTCTGGCCTATCTGCACCTGGGTATCTTCGATGACAGCCTCACCTTCGACTACCTGGACGGCCGCGCCTCCGACTACCTGCGTGCCCGCTACGACGGCCACCTGGTGGGAGTGGGCAACTACAGCGCAGAGACCGCGCTCGAGGCCATTGAGGCGGACCGCTTCGACCTCGTCGCCATCGGTCGCCCCCTCATCGCCAACCCGGACTACCTCGCCAAGGTGAAGCAGGGAGAGGCGCTGACCCCCTATGCCGACACCATGCTGGCCGAGCTGGTCTAACCCTCGCCGGCGCCTTGCCTGACCAAGGATGGGATCCGCGCCCCCGCGCGGGTTTCCAATGTTTGGGCCCTCTCCCGGGCCCTTTTTTCTGCCTGCCTTTCGCCCTTTTTCACGCAAATGGTTGTCACCAACAACCAAAAGATGGTATTGGTTGCGCACAACAACCAAATACCATCACAAGGAGACAACCCCATGGATCCCCGCCCCCTGCGCGCCCTGTCGAGGGAACTGGTACGCGAACTCGGCATGCTCTCCCAGCAGTGCGGCTCGCTGGCCCTGAGCCCACTGGAGGCCCACCTGCTCATCGAGCTGGAGAACGGTCCCGCCACCAACCAGCAGCTTGCCGAGCGCCTTCGCATCGACAAATCCAACGCCAGCCGCCCCCTGGCCCGCCTCGCCGAGCGGGAGCTGATCGCCTGGCAACCCCACCCCTCTGACGGGCGCAGCAAGGAGGCGAGCCTCACCGAGCCGGGCAAGGCACAGCTTGAGGAGCTGCACCGGCAGATGGACGAGACCATGGCGGGGGCCCTGGCCCAGCTCTCCCCCGCCGAGTGCGAGCAGATCTGGGAGGGGATGCGGCTCTATCGCAGCGCCCTCTCCCGCGCCCGCCGCCAACAGGGGTTCGTCATCCGCCCCATCACCCCGGCCGACAATCCCCGGATCGCCGCCGTGGTGCGCACCGTCTCCGCCGAATACGGCCTCACCGCCGACAAGGGGTACGGGGTGGCGGATCCCAACCTCGATTTTCTCCACGAGACCTATCAGGGGGAGCGCAGCCGCTACTGGGTGATTGAGGGACCGGACGGCGCCATTCTCGGCGGGGGCGGCATAGCGCCGCTGGCGGGGGCACCGGATGTGTGCGAGCTGCAGAAGATGTACTTCCTGCCCCCCCTGCGGGGGCTGGGCCTGGGACGGCGGCTGGTGTTGCAGGCGCTGGCCGAGGCTCGCGCCCTGGGTTACCAGCGCTGCTATCTGGAGACCACCGCCGTGCTGCGGGAAGCCACCGCCCTCTATGAATCCCTGGGCTTCGAACACCTGCCGGGGCCCCTTGGCTGCACGGGCCACGATGCCTGCGAGATCTGCATGGTGCTGGCGCTCGACTAGCTCAAACAACAACAAGGGGCCCATGGCCCCTTGTTGTTTCATCTTTCGCCCCCTGATCAGCCAGCGCGCTGCTCCAGGGTCCCAGCAGGCCGGGAAAGCGGCCGCTTGGCCCAGACCCCGGCCAGCAGAGAGCCGGACAGGTTGTGCCAGACCGAGAAGAGGGTGCCAGCCATGGCCGAGGCGGGAGTGAAGAATTTCATGGCCAGCGCCGTGGCGAGGCCAGAATTCTGCAACCCCACTTCGAAGGCCACGGTGCGGCAGATCCGCTCCTCAAAGCCCAGCCAGCGACTGACCCAGTAGCCCGCCGCAATGCCGATGCCGTTGTGCAGGATCACCGCCAGCGCCACGATGGGGCCGATGCTGGCGAACTGCCCTGCGTTGAGGGCGACCACGATGGCGATGATCATGACGATGGCGGCCATGGAGACGAGCGGCAGCACGGGCTCGATACGTGCAGTCAGGGAGTGGAGGAAAACATTGGCAACCACCCCGAACACCACGGGGATCAGCACTATCTTCACCAGGCTCAGCAGCATGTCCAGCACCGGCACGTCGACGCTCTTGCCAGCCAGCAGCTGCACCAGCAGGGGGGTGACGAGCACCCCGAGCAGGGTGGAGAGAGCTGTCATGGTGATGGAGAGAGCCACATCGCCCTTGGCCAGATAGCACATCACGTTGGAAGAGGTGCCACCGGCAACGCTGCCCACCAGCACCATGCCCACGGTCAACTCGGCATCAAAGCCCAGCAACAGGCTGACCAGCAGAGCGGCCAGCGGCATCACGCTGAACTGCAATACCAGCCCGAGGCCGATGGCCTTCTTGTTGCGCACCACGTCGAGGAAGTTCTGGGGTTTGAGGGTCAGCCCCATGGCCAGCATGATGATGGTCAGCAGCGGCACTATCTGGCCCTTGAGGCCGACGAAGGGCTCAGGCTGCCAGTAGGCCAGCAGGGAAAACAGCAGGGCCCAAAGCGGGAAGAGGTGGGTGATGCGTCCAAGCATGATGTACTCCTTGTTATTGTCCAGACGCGGGCAGACCGGAGGATGCCCGCAGGGAACTTTCTCTTATACCAGCTTTGTCGCCGGCAGGCCCGTGTAGCGGCGCTCAGGAAGGGAAATAGAACCAGGCGGTCTGGATAAGACCCTCCTTCACCTCGAACACCGCCACGCTCTCGATGGGCTCGGGGGAGAGGCCGTGGATCAGCTCGTGATCGAACACCTTGTTGCCCAAGACGGTGCGTGACAGCAGCTCGGCCTTGAGCAGCGGGTTGTTGAATCTGTGCTGTGCATAGAAGGCCCGCAGCGCCCCCTTGCCGACTGTGCTCGGCGTCTCAGTCGGCATGCGATAGCCTTTGAAATCCGGGGCAAAGCAGGCCACGAAGGCGTCGAGATCGTGGGCATTGTAGGCGGCAAACTGCGCCTCTACGGGTTGGGTGACGGACATGTCTCTCTCCATGGGCGAAATTAAAATCACTTATCCTGGATTTTTATTCAGACATCAAGCCCCGAATGGGGATCTACGCCCCTTCCAATGAAACGCCCCATAACAAAAAACCCCGCCGAAGCGGGGTCTCTCTGGTCATCAGCCACCCGCTGGGTGCGGGCGGGGTGATCAGTGTTCGCGGGTCTGGCGGAAGTGAACGTCCGGGTGACGCTCCTGGGCCAGGCGCAGGTTGACCATGGTCGGGGCGATGTAGGTGAGGTTGTCACCACCATCGAGGGCCAGGTTGACCTCGTTTTTGCGCTTGAACTCCTCGAACTTCTTGACGTCGGTCCCTTCCACCCAGCGGGCGGTGGCGACGTTGACCGCCTCGTAGATGGCCTCGACGTTGTACTCGCTCTTCAGACGAGAAACCACCACGTCGAACTGCAGCACACCGACCGCACCGACGATGAGATCGTTGCTGATGAGCGGACGGAACACCTGCACCGCCCCCTCTTCGGAGAGCTGCACCAGCCCCTTGAGCAGCTGCTTCTGCTTGAGGGGGTCACGCAGGCGGATGCGGCGGAACAGTTCCGGCGCGAAGTTCGGGATGCCGGTGAACTTGAGATCTTCACCCTGGGTGAAGGTGTCGCCGATCTGGATGGTGCCGTGGTTGTGCAGACCGATGATGTCGCCGGCACAGGCCTCGACCGCCTGTTCACGGTCACCGGCCATGAAGGTGACGGCGTCGGAGATGTTCACGTCCTTGCCGATGCGCACGTGACGCATCTTCATGCCCTTGGAGTAAGTGCCTGACACGATACGCATAAAGGCGATACGGTCGCGGTGTTTCGGGTCCATGTTCGCCTGGATCTTGAACACGAAACCGGAGAACTTCTCCTCGGTCGCCACCACTTCGCGGCTCTCGGCCTTGCGCGGCATGGGGGCTGGCGCCCAGTCGGTCAGGCCGTCCAGCATGTGGTCGACACCGAAGTTGCCGAGGGCGGTCCCGAAGAAGACCGGGGTCATCTCGCCGGCGATGAAGGCATCGTGATCGAACTCGGGAGAGGCGCCCTGCACCAGCTCCAGCTCGCCACGCAGCTGGGCAGCCAGATCGTCGCCGATGGCGGCATCCAGCTCGGGGTTGTTCAACCCCTTGACCACCCGCTTCTCCTGGATGGTGTGGCCCTGACCGCTCTGATACAGGTAGGTCTCGTCCTTGTAGAGGTGATAGACACCCTTGAAGGATTTGCCACAGCCGATAGGCCAGGTGATGGGGGCGCACATGATGTTGAGCTCGCGCTCCACCTCGTCCATGACCTCCATCGGGTCGCGCACTTCGCGGTCCAGCTTGTTCATGAAGGTGAGGATGGGGGTGTCGCGCAGCCGGGTCACTTCCATCAGCTTGCGGGTCCGGTCTTCCACACCCTTGGCGGCGTCGATGACCATCAGGCAGCAGTCGACCGCCGTGAGGGTACGGTAGGTATCTTCGGAGAAGTCCTCGTGACCCGGGGTGTCGAGTAGGTTGACCAGGCAGTCGGCGTAGGGGAACTGCATCACGGAAGTGGTGATGGAGATACCGCGCTGCTTCTCCATCTCCATCCAGTCGGATTTGGCGTGCTGGCCCGAGCCACGGCCCTTGACGGTACCGGCGCGCTGAATGGCCTGTCCGAACAGCAGGACCTTTTCGGTGATGGTGGTTTTACCCGCATCCGGGTGCGAGATGATCGCAAAAGTGCGTCTCTTGGAGACTTCACTCAGAAATTCAGCTGACATAATTCGACGTTCTTCTATTGAGCGGCGGCCTGGAGCCACCGTGGGAAAAATGCGGGACAGCACCTTGGAATCAGGGCGCCCATGCAGACAACGACACCACGCGGGCGGGTCAGTGACCGCCGGTGGAGACAGGAGAAGCGCGTTGCATTACATGGGTCTGGCCCCGGATCAAAGCAAAATTGCGCGGCATTATACCCGCGCGAGTGAAAAATACCCAGCCCGCTATCACGGGGGCCCGGGGTCGGCCTCACCGGGCCGTCATCACCCGGTTGCGCCCCGCCAGCTTGGCCTCGTACATGGCCTCGTCGGCCCGGCGCACCAGCTCGCCCAGGTTGTCATCCTCGGGTTTGTACTGGGCGCAGCCGATACTGATGCGGATGGGGTGATCCGCAGGCACCCCCTCAATCTCGAGACGGGCGACGGCCTGGCGGATCCGCTCCGCCACCTCGACGGCCTCGTTCAGGAGGGTATCCGGCAGCAGCACCAGAAACTCCTCGCCGCCGTTGCGCCCCACCCTGTCGAGGCTGCGCAACTGCTCCTCGATGCACTGGGCCACGGCGGTGAGCACCCTGTCACCCACGTGGTGGCCCAGCTGGTCGTTCACCTTCTTGAAGTGATCCACATCCAGCAGCAGCACGCACAGGGGGTTGCCCTCCTCCCGGGCCTGGGTGAACCATTTGCACCCCTTGGCCTGGATCTGGCGCCGGTTGTGGATGCCGGTCAGTTCGTCCGTCATGGCGAGGCGCTGCATCTTGCGGGTGCGCCCGCGCTGATGCACCACCAGGGTACCCATCACCACCAGCAGCAGGGCCACCACCAGGTATTGCCAGTAGCGCCGCTCCTGCAACTGCTTGAGTTTCTCCGCCTGCAACTGCTGCTGGGACCTGAGGGTCTGGTTTTCCAGCTCCTTGCGGGCGAGATCGAACTCGAAACGCATCTGCAAGGAGCGCTGTTCCCGCAATCTGAGCTCGAGGGCCTGGCGGGTCTCGACATAGGTCTTGAGGCTGGTGAGGGCCGACTGGATATGCCCCTGACGCTCCAGCACCCGGGCCCGTGTCTCATGCACCCGGGCGAGGAAGCGCAGGTTCTGCTCCCGGGTAAAGATGGGCTCGGCCTCGTCCAGGTGCCGCAGCGCCTCGCCGGGTTGGTTCAGGGCCTCGAGGACGTCGGCCATGACGAGGTGCCAGTGGCCCAGGGTGACGCTGTCCGCCCCCTCCCCCTGATGAAGGGAGGCTGCCGCCTGATCGAGCTTGGTCATGGCCTGGTCCGGCTTGCCCTGTTTCTGCAGGATGGTGGCCAGCTCGATCCGGCTCCAGGCCAGGACCCCTTCCTGGTTTGACCCCAGATAGTAACGCTCCGCTTCGGCCATCAGGGGCAGCGCCTTGTCGTACTCTTCGGTGTCGATGTAGAGGAGCCCCTGCTGGCTGTGAATGTCCACCAGGTACTCCTCGTCCCCGAGCTGCCGATAGTCGTGTTCCAGCTCGTTGAAGTAGCTCTCGGCCCGCTCATAGAGCCCCATCCTGCGATAGGCATTGGCAATATTGGCGAGCACCTCGCGCCCCTTGGCCTCCAGCCCGAGCGCCTCGTAGCGCTGGTGGGCATCGATGAGATCCATCAGCCCCTCCGCCAGCTCCCCCTGGTAGGAGTACATCTCCCCCCGCAGGCTCAGGATGTCGGCACGCTGGCGCTCATCCCCGAGCCGGCGAGCCAGGGTCAGGGCGGCGTCGTAATCCTCCCCGGCCCCGGCCATGTTGCCGAGCAGTTGCCGGTGATACCCGCGGCAGGCGAGCAACCCCACCTCGGTGACCCTGTCCTTGCGGGCACGGGCCTGCGCCAGCCCCTGCTCGGCAAACGCCACCGCGCGGCGAAACTCCTCGTCCCGTTCACTCGGCTGGGCCCAGCACTGCAGCCGGGCAAGGCGGCCCTGCACCTCGGGCGGATAGTGTGCCTGTCCGGCAGTCAGGGCGGCGACGCGCTCGCGAAACACCTGCACCGGCATCGTCGACTCTTCCAGCTGCTGCAACGCCAGTTGCAACTCGTACCCAGCCAGTGGCGTCGTCTGGGCCAGGGCAACCCCCAGCAACAGACCACCTCCCATCAGGATCTTCATGCGGACATTTTCTCCTCTTCACTGGCCGGACGCCGCGCTCACCGCTGTCATCATATCCCCACAGACTCTGGGCGCACAGCCGCCAGAGGGTGAGAAAACTCCTCATATCGAACGAGAGCCTCCCCTATCCCCTTCTTTACAGAAGGAGAGAGTGCATCGACTATATATGCTTTCGAACAGGGGAAGGGATGAGGAATGACCTACGAGGAGCTGAGGGAGGCTTACGACAGGTTGTTGCTGGAGAACGAGCGTCTCAAACGCATCGCGGATGACGCGCGGGAGAAGCTGGACGCAGCCATGGACGGCACCGGCCTGTGCATCTGGCAGAACCATGTGCCCACCGGCAAACTCATCATCTTCAACCGGCGCTGGGGCTCCATGCTCGGTTACCAGCCCAAGGAGCTGTCGGCCCACTTCGACGTCTGGCGCGCCCACCTGCACCCGGAGGACAGGGAGCAGGTGCTGCAGGCCTTCTTCGATCATCTGGAGGGCAAGAGCCCGTTTTATCAGGCGATGCACCGCATGATCGGCAAAGATGGCAAGACCACCTGGGTGCTGGACCGGGGCCGGGTGGTGGAGCGGGATGATCAGGGCAACCCCGTCCGGGTGATGGGCACCCACATCGACATCACCCACGAGAAGGAGTACGAGCAGCAGCTCGCCCAGCTTGCCCACCGGGATCCCCTCACCGGCCTGTTCAACCGCACCGCGCTGCACCGCCACTTTCCCGGGGAGTACCAGGCCATCTGTTTCATCGATCTCGATGACTTCAAGCTGGTGAACGACAACCTGGGCCACCGGGCAGGTGACGAACTGCTGGTCTCCCTTGCCCAGCGCCTTCGCCACTGCTGCGCCGAGGAGGTACGGCTGGGGCGCATCGGCGGGGACGAGTTCGTGCTGCTGCTGCCCTGGGCGTGCGACGATCCCCGCACCAGCCACCTCGCCCGCCAGTGCATCGATGCCATCGCCACCCCCTTCGAGCTGCCCAACGGGGACGCCTCGGTGGGACTGAGCATGGGGATTGCGGCCATCCGGCCCCAGGACGATTTCGGCGCAGCGCTGGCCCGGGCGGATCAGGCCATGTACAGGGTCAAGCGCAGCGGCAAGCGGGGTTTTTACATTGCCCAGCCAAGCGGTCAGCCGCTGCTGGATCAGGAGCAGGTCAACGAACGGGGCCTCTACCACAGGCCCACGCTCTGAGCCTGAGCGCCCTCAATGGCGCTGCCAGCGCCGCAGCAGGCGTCCACGCAGGCCGCAATCGAGCAGCCAGCTGTTGTCGAACACCCGCAAAATGGCCGCCTTGGCGTGACGGGACATGGCGACCGCATGGAAGCGTGTCTGCTGCGCCCGTCGCCGGTTCATCCGCTCGAGCAGGGCGTGGGGCAGGTTCTGGGCGATGAAGTCGGAGATCACCAGCACGTCGGCCTTGGCAAAGGCGGGTTGTTCGAGCTGGGTCAGGGCCTGCTCTAGGCAGGGCACCAGATCGGTCCCCCCGTGAAAACTCATGGAGAGAAAGCGCTCCGCCTTCTCAAGCCCGGTGTCGGCGGTGATCTCCAGGGTCGCCACCTCGGTGGAGAAGAGCATCAGATAGCAGCCCCGCTTCTCCTCCATCGCCCCCTTGAGCAGGGCGAGAAACAGCGCCTTGGCGCACTCCTCCGGATAGCCCCCCATGGAACCTGACGTATCGACGCAGACGATGAAGGGGCCCCGCGGCTGCACCTCCTGCCCTCCCTGCTCGGGGGAGCGCAGCATCAGACGCTGGCGCGGCAGGGTGCCCCGCGACTGGTAGCTCAGCAGGCGCCGCTCCAGATAACGGCGATAGAACTCCAGCTCCAGCTCCGGCAGCGCCAGCATCACCGCCTCGCTCGGCAGGAGGCGCATCAGATCGCTGGCCGGGTGCACCCCCACCAGATCGTCGGGCACATCGTCACTTTGCACCTCCTCCAGCTCGTGCACAGGCACCGGCGGCAGCGTCCTGTCCTCGCTGCGCCGCTCCCGCTCGCTGCGCCCAAGCAGGGCGGCAATCTCCGCGAGCAGAGGCTCCTGCTGCAACATGCGGGCGTACTGCTTCACCAGCGCCAGGCTGCGCTTGTGCCAGCTCCCCTGGGCCAGATCCCAGAGCCCCCCGGCGGAGATCTGGTGCGGATCCAGGGCATCGGCCAGGGTCCGGTTGGCCAGCAGTTGATCCTCTATCTCCTGGCGCTGCTTCTCCCGCTCCGCCTCCGCTATCTGCTGCTGCAACTGCAACAGGCTGCCCACCAGGCTGGCACGCCACTTCTCGATGAAGAGCTGGCGCAACCCCTCGGTGGGCTGGGCCACTATCTGGCGCACCAGGCTGCGGGCATCCCCCGCAAAAGGGCTGTGCTGCTCAAGGGCTTCCAGCAGGGCGGGCAGGCGCCCCACCAACTCCGGCAGGGGCAGTTGCCGGTGGGCCTGATAGAGCAGGTATTCCCGCTCGAGGGCCACCGGCACCGGCTTGTGGCGCATCTCCTCCCCAAGCTGTTCGCTCCAGGTCTGGATGCGCTTTCTGAGCAGCTTCCCCTGCAGGGGCGAGCGCTTGAGGAACTCGGAGATCTTGGGGGTGGAGGCAAGCAGCAGCGCCATCTCCCCCGCCAGCTCCCCCTCCCCCATGAGCAGCCCCAGGTCCATCATGCCGATCTCTAGCATGGGCCACCCCGGGCGTTGAGATGTGATGGAATATCATGCTGACTAAACATGTTTTTCATCCTGTTTATTTCACCAATCCCACGTCAGGCGCGACGTCACCCCTGTGCATCGAGAAGAGGCAGACGATCCCGCCACTGCTGCAGCTCGGCCCCCAGCCGCTCCAGGTCCCGGCTCAGCACGAAGAAGCTGTCCTCCACCTGACGCAGCCAGTGGTCCCCCACGAACAGATGGGGCTGGTGACGGTCGAACAGGTTGCGCTGGCCCTTGAGGTTTTGCAGCACCCGGTTCACCTGGCCCGTCAGGTCGTCCAGGGCCGACAGCCAGGGGGCCATCACCACCTCGGGGATGGGGGTGCGCTCCACCAGCATCAGGGGCACGGGCTGGCGCTGGATATCCAGCACGTGCAGCCGCAACTGCTCGTCCAGCACCAGCTCGTAGTGCCCCTCCTTGGGGTTGCCGAGGGGCCAACCCACCAGCGCCTCCCCGGTGGGGTGCCAGTGAGAGAGCAGGGTGCGATCAAAGGTGAGGGTGGCGGTGAGGCGCTCGGGATCGCTGCCATCCAGGGGCGCCGGGGTGAGCAGCTGGAAGTGCACCAGCTTGCCGAACAGCCTGGCGTTGGCCAGCGGCAGTTCGGTGCCGCGGGCGCGACGGCTGAACCACTGCTTGCGCTTGACCGCCTTGCAGCCGATGCGCAAGGCGACCGCCCCCTGCAACTGCTTGAACTGCTCGCGCAGGGAGAGCAGCTCCCGGGTCAGCGCCAGTTGCTGGTAGCCGTAGAGGCGGGAAAACTCGCCGATCATCTCCAGCAGCGCGGTGCGGGAAGCCTCGTCGTGCCAGAGGCAATCCTTGAACAGCAGCAGATCCAGGGGCGCCACCTCGTCGCGGCCATTGAAGAAGGCGCTCGCCTTGATGAGCCGCACCGCCTTCTTCCAGCGCCGATCCGAGACATAGCAGCCGTGCCCGAGCTGGCTGTCGAGCTGCTGGCGCAGCTGGTAGATGAGTTCGAAACAGGCGTCCGGCAGGCGCACCTGCTCGATGGCATCCTGCCAGGCGTCGTACTCCTCCCCCCGAATCTGCACCGCCGGGGTCAGGTTCTGATGGGATTGGCCATCGCTCGCCAGCATGGCCTGGAAGTTGGATTTCTCCTGCACCCTGTCCATCCAGACCCGCACCAGCATGCGGTCGTAGAGCGCCTCCAGCCCGCTGTCCGGGGCAGGCAGCTCGTTCGAGGCGGTGACCAGCAGCCGCATGGGAATGGGGTGCTGGCTGTCGCCGTTGCGAAACTGCCGCTCGTTGATGGCGGTGAGCAGGGTGTTGAGGATGGCGGGGCCCGCCTTCCAGATCTCGTCGAGGAAGACCACCTCGGCCTCCGGCAGGTAGCCGCTGGTCAACCGCAGGTACTTGCCATCCTCCTTGAGCGCCTGGATGGAGAGGGGGCCGAATACCTCCTCCGGCGTACTGAAACGGGTCATCAGGTATTCGAAATGGCGGGCATCCTGAAACGCCAGCTTGAGGCGCCGCGCGATCAGGCTCTTGGCGATGCCCGGGGGGCCCAGCAGAAAGACGCTCTCGCCACTCAGGGCCGCCAACAGGCCGAGCCGCAGGGCATCCTGGCGCTCATACAGTCCCTCGCCAAGGGCGGAAAGGAGCCGTGGCAGGCGCTCATGAATGGGGGTGGCACGAACAGTATTCTGGGCTAAAGGCGGCATAGGCACAGTTCCGAAGCTGATAGGTCATCCGTGGTGACGGGGTCCGGCCTCTGGCCCCGCCCCACTCTCATTGTCTGTCATCTCTGCCCCCGGGGAGGCGCTCGTTTGCCATCGCCACAGGGCGAAAAGCGCACGTCCGGGGTGCAGCAAATCCCGCGAGAGTGTACTCTGCGCATCATTATTTACCCCAACGCAGATCAAGAGTGAGCCTTCGCCATGCAAGATCCCCTGCTGGACCCGCTGCGCCAGCGCATCCTGGCCCGCATGGGCATCCCCCTCTGGCAACAAAGAGGCCGACTCCTGGCGGGAAGCACCAGCCCCGACGGCGCCGCACAGCCGGCAAACACGCCCGCCGACGAGGTGCTGGCCCCGCAGGAGACTGCCCCTCTGCCGACCGGCAAGCTCTGGCTGCTGGCCGAGACGCTGCCCGCGCCCTCCCTGCTCGGGGACATCTGCCGCTGGCTCGGCCTTGGCACGGACGAGGTCTCCCTGTTGTCCGAGATGCCTTCCCTGCCAGCAGGGGCCACTTCGCCCCTGCTCTGGCTGACGGCGCCGGACCCTCGCTGGCCCGATGCCCTGGTCTGCCCGCTCAAGCCCGATGGGGCGCACAAGCGCGCCCTCTGGCAGCAGTGCCGGCAGCGCCACACCCCTTGATGCTCACGACCATGGCACGGCCATGGTGTCCATCGCAAGCCTGAATCCCGTCCGGAGTGACCATGTCTGACCTCTTGCCCCACTTTCGCCCCCTGCTCGAATCGGACTTCGAAGCCATCTACCCCATCGAGCAGGCCGCCCACCAGGAGCCCTGGAGCCAGGCCAACCTGCTCTCCTGCTTCGGGCCGCGCTATCTCAACGGCCTGATGCTGGTGGACGGACGACCGGCCGGTTTCTACATCTCGGATCTGGTGGCGGGAGACAGCTCCCTGATGAATCTCTGCGTGCATCCCGATTTTCAGGGCAAGGGGCTGGGGCGGGCGCTGCTCAGGGAGTACCTGGCCCGCAGCAAGGCCGGCAAGGCCGAGGCCTGGTTCCTGGAGGTCAGGGCCGGCAACCGCACCGCCATCAACCTCTACGAGAGCGAGGGGTTTGCCGAGTATTGCCGCCGCGCCGACTACTATGGCACCGGGCAGGAGAGGGAGGATGCCGTGCTGATGTCCCGTCTGTTCGACTTCGGCTGACAACCCGCAGCAGACCGCCGTCAGCGGACGCCCCCCTCTGACCTCCCAGACTCCCCCGCTTCGCTTCCCCCCTCAGGGCAGGGGCGCGTTGTCGATGGAGGGGTCTTCCAGGCTCAGGGTCACCCTCAGCACGGCCTCGAAGGCGGCTCCCGAGAGGGGCATGAAGAAGCCGCGACCATAGGTGACGCCGGGCATCCAGATCCGTTCGATATCCACCGCGATCTTGATGGGGCGAAGCGGCTCACCCGGTCGCTGGACATAGATGCCAGGGGCCGTCGCAACCTGGGGGAAGCGGCGCAGAATGTGCTCGCTGCCATCCCCCGCATCCGGGTTGAGTCGCACCTTCACCAGCCCCGCCAGGGCGGATTGCATCTCGGGGGCACGCCACAGCCTGGTATTCAGCGCCTTGCAGCGTCGGCACTTGGCGCGCTCGATCACGTAGAGCAAGGGGTATCCTTCCCTCAGCGCCAGCCGCTGCGCCTGCTCATAGCCCTCGGCGCCACTCAGCCAGGGATTATCCTGCTCCCCCGCGCCCCCCAGCAAATACCAGAGGGCGCCAGCCCCCGCCAACAGCAGCAACACGCCGGTGAACAGGCTCTTGATCCCGATATTCATGGTGCAACTCCCTGAATGAATCCGATCCCTGCCCCCTATCATGCCTCACTCTCATCTGGTTGACGACTTTGTGATCCAGGACAAATGGCGCACACTTGTAAGCTGTAATGTTAGAGTTTAAACTCCAGCCCCGATTTTGGTGCCCCTGCGGGCGCACAACTGTTACTTGAGGATGCGTGAGATGTCGCAGTTTCATCTGGTTAGAGTGATGCGTAAGCGTATTGCCCGCCTTGGCAACAAGGCCGCCCTGCGCGTCCAGCAGGATGGCCAGTGGCGCGCCATCGGCTGGCGAACCCTGGGTCAGGCCATGGATTATTGCGCCCAAGGCCTGATCCGGGCGGGCCACCAGTCCGGCGAGATGGTCGGCATCTATGCCCGCAACATGCCCGAGTGGACCCAGGCCGACCTCGGCATCCTGGCCGCCCGCGGCGTCAGCGTGCCCATCTACCCCACCAGCACCCTCGATCAGCTGCGCTACATCGTCAAGGATGCCGGCATCAGGATGCTGTTCGTGGGGGAGCAGCCCCAGTTCGATCAGGCGCTGCACCTCATCGACAGCGGCGAGATAAGCCACATCGTCGCCCTGGACGGCACCGTCGATCTGCGCGGCTGCGCCTCGGCCAGCCACTTCCAGACCTTCCTCGTCTCCGGCAACCACCAACCCAGCGAGCAGGTGCTGCGCGAGCGCGAGCGCCACTACCGCATGGACGACCTGCTGACCCTCATCTACACCTCGGGCACCACGGGCGAACCCAAGGGGGTCATGCTCGATTTCGCCAACATGGCCGCCTGCTTCGAGATGCATGACGCTCGCCTCGACCTCAGCGAGCAGGATGTCTCCCTCTGCATGCTGCCGCTGAGCCATGTGTTCGAGCGTGCCTGGAGCTACTACGTGCTCTATTGCGGCGCCGAGAACGTCTACATTCGCGACCCGCAGAAGGTGATGGATGTCATCGGCGAGGTGAAGCCCACCGTGATGTGCGCCGTGCCCCGCCTCTACGAGAAGGCCTACGCCATGATCCAGGCCAAGGTCGCCCAAGCGCCGCGCCTGCGCCGCGCCCTGTTCGGCTGGGCCACCCGGGTGGGCAAGCAGATGGTCGCCACCCGTCAGGCGGGCAAGTCCGCCTCTCCCCTGCTCTATGGCCAGCTCTGGCTTGCCGAGCGCCTGGTGTTTCGCAAGCTGCGCGCCCGTTTCGGCGGTCGCACCCGCTTTCTGCCGGTGGCGGGCGCCCGTCTCTCGGACGAGGTGAATCTCTTCTTCCAGGCCATGGGGCTCAACCTCAAGTACGGCTACGGCATGACCGAGACCACCGCCACCGTCTGCTGCTATGAAGACACCCAGTTCAGGCTGGGCTCCATCGGCACGGCGCTAAACGGCATCGAGGTGAAACTCGGCGAGAACAATGAACTGCTGGTGCGCGCCCCCACCGTGATGCGTGGCTACTACAACAAACCGGAGGCCACCGCCGAGGTGATGACCGAGGATGGCTTCCTGCGCACCGGCGATGCAGGCGAGCTGGATGACGAGGGCAACATCTACTTCACCGAGCGCTTGAAGGAGCTGATGAAGACCTCCAACGGCAAGTACGTGGCGCCGCAACTGGTGGAGGGGACCCTCGGCAAGGATCGCTTCATCGAGCAGATTGCCATCGTCGCCGATGCCCGCCACTTCGTGTCGGCGCTCATCGTGCCCTGCTTCGAGTCCCTGGAAGAGTACGCCCGCTCCATCAACCTGCAGTACCAGTGCAAGACCGAGCTGCTGCGCCACTCCCGGGTAATGGAGTTCTTCGAAGCCCGCATCGCCGATCTGCAAAAAGAGCTGGCCAAGTTCGAGCAGGTGAAGAAGTTCACCCTGCTGCCGAGCGCCTTCTCCATGGAGCTCGGGGAGATCACCCCCACCATGAAGCTGCGCCGCAAGATCATCGAGGCCAAGTACCAGCGCGAGATAGAAGCCATGTACAGCCACGTCTGATCGACGGGCCTGATATGAAAAAGCCGCTCATGGAGCGGCTTTTTGCTGGGCGTCTCTCCCTTATGGCAGCTTGACCAGGGGTTGCTCGCGCAGCTCGGTGGCCCGACCGCCCTGGATCTTCTCCACCTGGGCCAGGGCCTGCTTCACCTCGTCGGCATTTTGCAGCAGGCGATAGGTCAGATCGAAGGTCTTGGTCTCCCCCGGCTGGATCTTGGGGACCAGCCCGAGCGGGCGCTGGTACTTGGTGCTGTAGGCATAGCTGGTACCGGGTTCGATGCCGGTCACATAGCCCTGGGCCCGGGTGTCGGTGTTCTTCCACAGGGTCAGCACCGGCAGCTGTCGGGTGTTGTAGCCCACCGCCACTCCGGCGTTGCCGGCCCGGTTGTTCAGCACTGCCAGGGTATTGCCGTCGGCGTCGCTGTAGGGCACCAGGTTGAACACCATCTCGTCGAAGCCCTTGGTGGGCCCCAGATAGGTTTGCCAACCCTTGAGTCCGGCCTTGGCGTAGTCATTGAACGGGGAGATCTGCTTCACCGGCGTGCTCACCCTGGATCCCTCCTCCAGAATGGGGGCCCCGAAGTTGCCGTGATAGATGATCTGGTACTCGTTCTCGTAGTCCGCGTGGTTGGTCAGCTTGTCCTGCAGGGCAAATTCCGCCTGACCGGGCACCACGCTCAGCTGGGTCCAGGTGACCAGTTCGCTCATCTTGAAGGTGCGCTCGTCCACCCGGCCCAGCACGTGGATGGCATAGGGCGGCTCGTCGTCCACGGTCACGCTGACCACGGAGGCGGGGATGTTCTGCACCCGGCCATGCAGGCTCTTGAGGCGGCCGTCGTCATCCACTCCGGGATGACCCGTCCACTCGTAGCCGCAGCGCACCAGCATCTCGTTGAAGCCGTCGAGCCAGCCGAGGCCGCCACGACTCTCGAGATCGATGAAGGCGGGGTTGACCACCTCCTTGACCGGTGAATCCCAGCCGAGGCGCAGATCCGCCGCCTTGACCTCCTTGATCCCCATGCCGCGGGTCGGCACCAGGGTGATCTTCATGACGCCGTTGTCGACGATGAGCAGATCCACCCCTTCCTGGCGGCCGCCGTGCAGGCGTTTCTTCTCGATGGTGAAGGGAACCGGGATCTTGATGCCGAGCTTCTCGCTGGTGATCTTCCAGTCCCCCACATCCAGCCCTTGCTGGGAGTCGGTCAGCAGAAATTCGGCGGCGTGACCCGCGGTGGCGCCCAGGGCGAGCAGCACGGCAATGGAGAGTTTCTTCAACATGGATTTATCCTCGTGTCTCTTGTTTTTGTGAAAGCTGAATCGTTTCAGTGATCGAAAACTAGGCGTCTGACGCCCCGGACTCAAGAGACAAAAAGAGGAAATGTGAGCCGATTGACAATAAAAACGGCTTCAGCCTTGCTGAAATGAAGGCTGACTCACAGTTATGAAAGGAGGAAAAAACAGGCGGGGCGCCGAGAGGGGCGCCCCCGCACCACATCAGGCAAGGGCCAACGTCACCGCGGCTTCGGCGTGGATGGCGGTGGTGTCATAGAGAGGCACGGCGGCCTGGCACGCCCCCACCAGCAGGGCGATTTCGGTGCAACCCAGGATCACCGCCTGGGCACCGGCCTGTGCCAGATCGGCGATGATGGCCAGATACTCGGCCTGAGACGACTCGCGAATATCGCCAAGGCAGAGCTCGTCATAGATGATGCGGTGCACCCGCTCCCGTGCAGCGTCATCAGGCACCAGCACCTCCAGCCCGAAGCGCTCCTGGAGCCGCCCCTTGTAGAAATCCTGCTCCATGGTGAAGCGGGTGCCGAGCAAACCCACCCGGGTCACCCCGTCGGCCTGGAGGCGATGGGCCGTGGCATCGGCGATGTGGAGCAGGGGAATGTCGATGGCGGCCTCGATCTCCGGCGCCACCTTGTGCATGGTGTTGGTCCCGATCAGCAGAAAATCGGCGCCACCGGCCTGGATGGCCCTGGCCTCGGCCGCCAGCAGACGGGCGGTGGCGGGCCAGTCACCGGCGTGCTGCAACCGCTCTATCCCGGCAAAATCCACGCTGCTCAGCAGCACCCGCGCCGAGTGCAGACCGCCGAGCCGCTCGCGTACCCCCCGGTTGAGGGCCTGGTAATAGCTGACGGTGGACTCCCAGCTCATGCCACCCAGCAGACCGATACATTTCATGGGATCTCCTTATGTAACCCGATGGTGCAAACCAATGCTGCAATCCCTCAGGGGGCGCGTTTGATCGCACCGCCCCGGCAATAAAAAAGGCCCCGAAGGGCCAACAAGACAGCCGGTAAAGGCTCAGGCCGAGGCCTAAACCCAGATCATCAGCACGCAGGCCGCCGTGGCGAGCCCCATGCCCAGATTGAAACGACGCCAGCCGGTGGCGGTGCGGATGAGGCGGCGCACCTGGGCACCGAACAGCACCCAGAAGGCGCCGGTATAGAGGCCGGTCACGAAGAAAATGCCGAGCACCCAGCCTGCGGACGGCCAGTAAGCCTCCCCCGCCAGGGTGAAGCCGCTGATGGCGGAGAGCGCCATCATCCAGGCCTTGGGATTGAGCAGTTGCAGCATGGCCCCCTGATGGGCCGGGATGAGCGGCCGGTTCCCCTCCGCCGGGCCACTGGCGTTGGCCACCTTCCAGGCCAGCCAGAGCAGGTAGGCCGACCCCACCAGCTTGAGGCCGTCGTGCAGCAGGGGCAGACGCTCGAACACCACCCCAAGCCCCAGGGCCGTGGCCAGGATCATCAGGTTGATGCCCCCCACCACCCCCACCAGCAGAGGCACGGAGCGGCGAAACCCCTGGGCGGCCCCGGCACTGGTGAGCAGCATGTTGTTGGGGCCCGGCGTGCCACAGGTGATAAGGGCAAAGCCCGCCAGGGGGAGCAACCAGTTCAGATCCATCTCAACCTCGTTCAGATACGGCAAGCCTCCTAATATGCAGAGCCGACGCCCTGACGACAAGGTCAGCAATGCATTTTCTTTGCATGAATAATCAAGACGCTGTTAATACCAGAGCATCACCACGCACAGGGCGGTCAAGGCACCCAGGCTGCCGTTGAGACGACGCCACCCCTTGTCCGAGTTGATCCAGCGGCTGAGCTGATGGCCAAACATCACCCAGGCGAAGCAGACCGGGAACCCCGCCATGGGGAAGACACTCATGATGCCCCACATGCTCGGCCAGTAGTCGCTCCCCGGCAGGCTGAACAGACTGATGGCCGAGATCCCCATCATCCACGCCTTGGGATTGAGGAACTGGAAGCCCAGCCCTTCAAGCAGGGTCAAGGGGCGGGCACGGCTGGCGGGATCTCCGGGGGCGCCTGCCACCGCGATGCGCCACGCCAGCCACAGCAGGTAAAGGCTGCCCAGCACCTGCAGGCTCAGCTTGAGCAGGGGCCAGCGCTCGAACAGCGGATAGAAGCCGAGCGCCAGCACCAGTTGCAGCACAGGCTGGCCCACCGCCACCCCGATGAGATGGGGCAGGGTGCGCCGCACGCCGAAGTTGGCGCCGGACGCCGTCAACATCAGGTTGTTCGGCCCGGGCGTGCCGCAGGTGAGCAGGGCGAAGCCAAACAGGGTGGCATACCATTCGATGGTCATGGGGAGACTCCTTTCTCGCCACATTGTACCGATACAATGTGTGCTTGTTGGTTGTGTATAGGCTGATAATCACGCTATATTGCGGACAATCTTGGATCAATGGATTTATTGTCACCATGACAATCTGGACGCCCGACCTCACCCCTTTCGAGGGGCCCCTCTACCTCAAACTGGTCAAGGCCATCGAGCAGGCCATCGCCACCGGCATCCTCTCACCCGAGACCCGGCTGCCGACCCACAGGGCCCTGGCAGACAAGCTGGGGGTCACCGTGGGCACCGTCACCCGCGCCTACACCGAGGCGGAGCGACGGGGCCTGCTGGCGGCCCGGGTCGGGCACGGCACCTGGGTCAGGGGAGCGGCGGATCCCGCCAACGAATGGGTGATCCGCAATGAAGACAGCCAGCGCATCGAGCTGTGGCAGAACCTCCCGGTCCAGCTGGACAGGGGCGCCATCATCAGGCCCCTGCTCACCGAGCTGGCGCAGGGGGATCTCAACGGCCTGCTCGGTTATGACAAGGAGGCGGGACGCCCCGCACAACGCCAGCTGTTCGTCGACTGGCTCGCCGAGCAGGGCATCACGGCGAGCGAAGATCGCCTGCTGTTCAGCCATGGGGCCCAGCACGGCATCATGCTGGCCCTGCTGGCCACCGGCTGCGTGGGAGAGACCCTGTTTTGCGAGGGCCTGAGCTACCCCGGCATGCTGGGCAATGCACGCCAGCTCAAGAATCAGGTGGTGGGACTGGCGATGGATGAGGAGGGACTGCTGCCGGAGGCGCTGGATGCCGCGTGCCGTACCCGCCGGGCCAAGCTGCTCTACCTCACCCCCACCCTGCAAAACCCCACCACGGCCACCATGAGCCTGGCGCGGCGCGACGCCATCGTCGCCATCGCCCGTCGCCACGATCTGCTGATCGTCGAGGATGACGTCAACGGCCTGCTGCCCGAAAGTGCGCTCCCTCCCCTGGTCAACCTGGCACCGGAGCGGGTCATCTACCTTGGCAGTCTCGCCAAGATCGCCTGCGGCGGCCTGCGGGTCGGCTTCGTGTTGTCCCCTCCCGCCCTTCGCAACGGCTTCGCCCAGGCGATGCGGCTGTCGAGCTGGATGGTGAGTCCGCTGCTCATCGAACTGGCCTGCAAGCTGGTGAGCCAGCGCCAGATCATGCCGCTCATCGAACACCAGCGAAAAATCCTGGCGCGCCGGGGTGAGCTACTGCGCCACCTGCTGCCGGGAGCGCGCTGGCAGGCGGGGTCCATGCACGCCTGGCTGCCGCTGCCCGAGCCCTGGCGCAGCCAGGAGTTTGCGGAGGCCGCCAACGCCCTTGACGTGGGGGTCGCCAGCGGAGAACACTTCGCCGCCGGCCAGTTTGCCGCCCCGCAGGGAGTACGCCTCAGCCTGAGCCAGCCCGCCACCGACGCCCGCGTCGCCGAAGGGCTGGAGCGCCTCGCCGGGCTGCTGAGGGGCACGCCGCCCACCAATCCCCTGCTATAGTCATTGACCCTGGCACCCGAGGAGCCTTCATGTCTGCCGCCCGTCCCGCCCTGCTGATCACAACCCTGCTGCTGGGAGGCTGCGCCTCCCCGGCCCATCAACAGCTTGGCGCCGCCTTGAGCGGACTGGAGGGGGAGTTGACGCGGCTGGAGGAGGAGTTGGCAGCCATGAACGGCCTTCACTATCAAAAAGCCATCGACGCCCCGGTGGCGCTGCGCCGCTATCTCAAGGCCCCCGCACCGACGGCGGAGGGGCTGGTGCCCGTGCAGAGCCGGCTGCAAGATGGCCCTCTGCTGCGCTACGACTACCGGCTGCCCGCCGGGATGACGCAGCTGCCCACCGACAACCCCTGCCTGCGCTACGAGTTCGAGCTGCGCCGCCTCGGGCGCCTGGGCCAGCTCGAGCTCGCCTGGCAGGGAGAGGCGGGCGCCGGGGAGCTGCGAGTCCCCGAGCGGGACTGCCCCTTCTCGGCCAGGGGGCCCGGCCTTCAGTGACGCTTTCTTTGCCCCGCCGAAGGCCGGCACTGAGCCATCCCTGACCCAGGTGGGGTATTGACCCCCTCTGGCTCTCGCGGGAGAGTGGAGGCTACCTTTGAATCCAACCTCGCCACCCCCGACCGGCGAAGGAGCGTCAAAGATGCAGATCCTCCTCATTGAAGACGATGCCATGATGGGCTCGACCCTCACCCAGGGACTGAGTGATCTGGGGCTGCCCCCCACCGAGCTGTTCCACTGCAAAGAGATAGCAAGCCTGCCCGCCCTGCTGCGCCAGCACGCCTTCGATGCCATTCTTTGCCGCCAGTATCACCACCAGGCCCACGAGGGAGTCAGGCTGCTGCATGAAGCACACCACCTGGGCCTGCTCGCGCCCGGCTGCGTGCTCCTGCTGCTGGAGCAGGACGAGGACACCGGCCAGTTCCCCCCCTCCGACCTCTATTTCGCCCTGCGTCTGGCCGTGCCCTTCACCACGGAGCAGCTGGCGCACAGCCTGCAAGCGCTGCTGGCACTGACCACGGTGACCCGCCCCCTGGCCACCCCCATGGCGCTCAGGGAGTGGCGCAGCGCCTGCGCCCAGTGCGAGGATCTGCTTTACCGGCACGCCAGCCACAAGGGGCTGGAAGCACAGATGGACAGGGTAAAGGGCTACATGCTGCTGCAAGCCGGGGAACGGGTGCAGGCCGCCCAGCACTACGCCATCTGCACCACGGAGTACGATGCCTGGTGGCCACGCCAGGGGCTGAACCAGGCCCTGCTCGGGCTGAACCGGGTGGAGAGCGCCCACAAGGATCTGGCCCGCAACCGGGAGCGACTGCCCCCCGTCATCCATCAGGCGCTGGTTCTCGCCTGCCAACTGCACGAGGCGCAGTGGGATCCTGCCTGGGAAACTTTGTCAGGCTTGCTGCAACGCTGCCCCTGGCAGCCGCAGTGGCGCCAAGTGGCCATTTTGCTAGCCTTGCTGCGAAGGGATGAAGGTCAGGTGCTGGCGCAGGCCAGCGATTTCATCCTGCGCTACTTCCCCAAACAGACGTTTCGCCACTCCGTCGAACGCTGCCTGCTGGATGCGACCCTGGCGGTGCTCTGGCATCCACCGGGAGAGGCCAGAGTTCATGGGCTGCAGCAGGCCCTGGAGGAGCTCGGCCAGCAGGCCGTGACCCTGCGGGCCCACGAGGAGGGGCTGCTGCGCGCCCTGATGCTGGGTCTGGATTATCGATTCGATGACGCCTTGATGCTGCTGGCCAAGCACCCGCCGGAGGCGGCGCGGGACAATCACCTCAATCAGTTGCTCGGGGTGGCCGTCAGCCAGTTCTGCGGGCTTCCCCACCATGCCCAGCGTTATCTGGCCCAGCTCGGCCAGTATCAGGGGCCGGTGGCACAGACCCCGCTGCTGCAGGGGCTCATTTTGCAGGTGGTCGACGATCTGGCGCGGCAACTGGCGCAGCGGGAGCAGCAGCTGACCCAGCTGCGCGAGGAGCGGCAACGGGCCATGACCACGGGTCAGCTCCAGCTCGCCGTGCAGAGCGCTCTGACCCTGCAGGAGCGATTCCCGGCCCAGGCGGGGGATGCCTGGCAACTGCTGGTATTGCTGACCCAGTGCTGGCCCGCCGGCATGGCGGCCCCGGCGGTGGCCCGCCTGGTGGACAGGCTGGAGCAGCGTCTCAACCACAGTGCCGCCTTCCTGGAACACCATGGGAACGCCTATCGGGAGACCCTGCAACAGGTGAGATCCCACCTGGCCCCCAAACTGCCGCCCCTCGGTCCCCATCAGGGCCTATAGCCTGCCAGGGCGGCGCATGCCGCCCTGGCAGGTGCGTTACAACAAGCCCCGCACCAGGATCCCCGCGATCAGCAGGGGGGCGATCAGCCGCCAGCACCAGAGCAGCGCGCCACGCATCAGCGGCGAGAGATCCGCAGGCACAATACTGTCCCCCAGCTTCCAGCCAAGCAGCAGGGTCAGCACCAGACCGAACAGGGGCATCATCAGGTTGGAGGTGAGGTAATCCAGCAGATCGAACAGGGTCTTGCCAAACAGGGTGTAGTCCGCCCAGGGGCCGAACGACAGACTGACCGGAATGCCGCAGGCCATGATGAGCAGGGTCAGTACCCGGCAGGCATTGCGGCGCGACCAGCCCCACTCCTCGGTGGTGAAGCGCACCAGGTGCTCCAGCATGGAGATGGAGGAGGAGAGCGCCGCCACCAGCAGCAGCAGGAAGAAGATCACCGCCAGCCCCTGACCGAACGGCAGGTGGTTGAACACCGCCGGCATGGTCATGAAGGTGAGGCCGGGGCCGGCGGCAGGATCGATGCCGGTGGAGGCCAGCACCGGGAAGATCATCAGCCCCGCCAGCACCGAGATGCAGCTCGCCAGGGTGACTACCCAGACCCCGGAGCGCAGCGCCCCGTCACTGCTCGGCAGGTAGGCGCCATAGGTGGTGTGTACCCCGAGGCCAATGGAGAGGGAGAAGAACGCCAGCCCCAGGGCGTCGAGCACCCCCTGCCCCGTCAGGTGGGAGACGTCGGGCATCAGGAACTGGCGTACCCCGGCCATGGCCCCCGGCATGGAGAGCCCGGTCACCACCAGGAGCAGCATCATCACGAACAGGGCCGGCATCATCCAGCGCAGCGCCCGCTCCACCCCCTGTTGCAGCCCTCCCTGCACGAACCACCAGGTGAGCCCGGCGAAGACGAGATGGGTGAGGGCCGGCCAGAGGGGATCGCTCACATAACCGGTGAAGAGTGCGGTGAGGGTGCTCGCCTCACTCAGGTTGAGCTCGCCGCCCACGGCCAGGGCCGCATAGCCCACGGTCCAGCCCCCCACCACGCTGTAGAAGCTGTAGATGAAGAAGCCACACAGGATCCCCATGTAACCCATCCAGCGCCAGTTCGGCCCCACCAGCTTGTGGAAGGCGCCAAGCACGCCGCGCTGGCTGCGGCTGCCGAGCAGGGTCTCCCCCACCAGCACCGCGACCCCCAGGGTGAAGCTGAAGAGCAGGAACACCAGCAGGAAGGCACCGCCCCCGTTGGTGGCTGTCACATAGGGAAACTTCCAGATGGCGCCAAGGCCGATCGCCGAGCCGGCGGCCGCCAGCACATGACCAATACGGGAAGACCACTGAACCTGGCTCATACAACCTCCGGGCAAGACAACATCAGTTCGATACTCCATGGCTAGACGCGGTGTGCGCCGCAACAAAAAAGGCCGCCTGAGGGCGACCTTTGCAATGAACAGTCAGACAAACGACACCTGCAAGGTCACCTCTCCAGGAAGGGGCTAAATCGGCCACAGAGGGCGATAAGGGGTGACATGGGAGGGCGACGCCTGCACGGTAAAAAGGAGCCACAGCCTAAACCATGGCAAGAGAGGTTGACAGGAAATAGTCTAAAACAGAACCAAAAACAGATTTAACCAAAACAAAATATCGAAATGCCAGACCGTTATCCCGTTTATTTTTAATTAACGGATTTTTATAAAGAGTCAATCCTGCCACCCCACTCCCCAGCCAGCCCGGTTGGGGAGTGGCACAGATGACCAACCCTCCCTACACCAGGCCGCGCACCAGAATGCCGCCAATGAGCAGGGGAGCCAGCCAGCGCCAGCAGCCCATCAGCAGGGCCCGCCAGTGGGGAGCCAGCCCTTCGGGCAGCGCCTGACGACCGAGCCGCCAGCCCAGCAGCAGCGTCAGGGCCAGCCCGAACAGGGGCATCATCAGGTTGGAGGTGATGAAGTCCAGCAACTCGAAGATATTCTTGCCAAACAGGGTCAGGGTGGCCCAGGGACCGAACGACAGGCTCACCGGGATGCCACCCGCCATCACCAGGGCAATGACCAGGTTGCACGCCGCGCGGCGGGACCAGCCCAGGCTCTCGCACAGGAAGCACTGCAAATGCTCCAGCAGGGAGATGGAGGAGGAGAGCGCCGCCACCACCAGCAGAGAGAAGAACACCACCGCCAGCCCCTGGCCGAAGGGCAGTTGCTGGAACACCGCTGGCATGGTCATGAAGGTGAGGCCCGGGCCCGAGGCCGGGTCAATACCGGTCGCCGCCAGTACCGGGAAGATCATCAGGCCCGCCAGCACGGCGATGACGCTCGCCAGCAGCACCACCCAGAGGCTGGAGCGACCGACCCCTTCGCTGGAAGGCAGGTAGGCGCCATAGGTGGTGTGGATGCCAAGGCCGATGGAGAGGGAGAAAAAGGCCAGCCCCATGGCGTCCAGCACACCCGACATGCCGAGCTTGCTGAAATCGGGCATCAGGAAGTGGCGCACCCCGCCCATGGCGCCCGGCAGGGTGAGGCCGAAGGCCACCAGCAGCAGGATCATGATGAACAGGGCCGGCATCATCCAGCGCAGGGTGCGCTCCACCCCTTGTTGCACGCCGCCCCGCACGAACCACCAGGTCAAGCCGGCAAACAGCAGGTGGGTCAGCACCGGCCAGAGCGGATCACCGACGTAGTCGTTGAAACGGGCTGTCAGTGCCGCGCCGTCCCCCTGTTGCAGCTCCCCCGCCAGGGCCATGCCCGTGTACCCCAGGGTCCAGCCGCCCACCACGCTGTAGAAACAGAAGATGAGCAGGCTGCACAGCAAGCCCATGGCACCGACCCAGCGCCAGCGCCTGCCCATCAGTTCGCCAAAGGCGCCCACCACCCCGCGCCGGGTCAGGCTGCCGATCAGGGTCTCCCCCATCAGCACCGCCACCCCCAGGGTGAAGCTGAACAGCAGAAAGACCAGCAGGAAGGCGCCGCCACCGTTGGCGGCGGTGACATAGGGGAACTTCCAGATGGCGCCGAGACCGACCGCGGAACCTGCGGCGGCCAGGATGTAACCGAGCCGGGATGACCATTGGGACTGCTTCATAAGAACTCCACGCGAAAGGCCTGCCAACGAGGCCCGAAATGGCGCTCAGAGTACGCCCGCAGGCGCGCAATCACTCGGCGTATATCCGATATAAAACTCAGTTTTTAGCATCATTGACCAATAAAATTCGGATAACCCACCAATCGTGCCACAAAATAAAAACCGGAGCGGGTATGCTCCGGTTTGTTGTCTGCTCGGGTCTGGCGGGATTAGATCACCCCCAGCTCCCGCAACCGCTCCATCAGATAGCTGTGGGCGGTGTGACGCTCCGAGAGCACCACGTCCGGACGGGGGTGCAGGAAGAGCGGCAAGGAGATGCGGGACTTGGCGGCACTGCCCCCGGTCGGGTTGATGACCCTGTGGGTGGTGGAGGGGTAGTAGCCGCGGGAGGCCTCCTGCAGCATGTCGCCGATGTTGATGATGAGGGTGCCGAAATCGCAGGGCACATCCATCCACTCCCCGTCTGAACCTTTCACCTGCAGGCCCGGCTCGTTGGAAGCGGGCAGAATGGTCAGCAGGTTGATGTCTTCATGGGCGGCGGCGCGGATGGCACCCGGCTCCTCGGTGCCGTCGAAGGGCGGGTAGTGCAGCACCCGCAGCAGGGTCTTGTGGCTCTCTTCGATCATGGAGGAGAGCGGGCAGCTGTAGTGGGCGGCGATGTCGCCCGGGGTGTGCTGCTCCACCCAGCCCAGCAGCTCGGCGGCCAGATCGTTGGCGAGGCGGTAGTACTCCATCGCCTGCTCTTTCAGCTCTGCCGGCATCTGCCCCCAGGGATAGATGTGGAAGTACTCCTTGATGTCCTTCTGGCTGTGGCCCTTGGCCACCTCGGACACAGAGGGCGGGAAGTAGCCGTCCTGGGTCTCGCGATTGAACAGGAAATCCTGCTTCTGTTCGCTCATGAAGAAGCGATACCAGTTGTCATAGATGGACTGCACCAGCTCCTTCGGGATGGGGTGGTGAGTCAGCACCCCGAAGCCGGTGGTGCGCAGGGATTCGGTGAAGCGCTCGGCCGCATCGGGGGAGCGATAATCGACGGTCAGGACTTTCATTGTTTTTATGTTACATGCCAGTTAAAAGTAGGCGCAGTTTACCCTGCCTCCCCCGGCAAGAAAAGGCTGCCGGAAGCCCGTCTACAATGGCTTGAAAATACTGATAAAAACATCATGATACGGCCCCCTCGCCCGGTGCTTGTCCCGGACGGGCCTCCTCTTCTAGAATGCCCCACCCCCTTTGCTGTCGGAGCCCCCTCATGTCCCCCAAGATCCTGTTGTTGACCCTTCCCTTCCTGCTCGCCGGGTGCAGTTCCCTCTCGGAGGAGGAGTGCCGTGCCATGAGCTGGTACAACCAGGGCTATCAGGACGGGGAGCAGGGCAAGACCCGGAGCGCCACCCGCGACTATCAGAAGACCTGCGGGGAGTACGGCCTCAAAGTGGATGAGGCGGAGTGGCAGCGCGGCTACGCCAAGGGGCTGGAGCTCTATTGCATCCCCGAGCTTGCCTACAGCAAGGGACGGGAGGGGAGCGAATACCTGGGGGTCTGCCCCAACGACACCAGCTTCCTCACCCAGTTCGAGCGCGGCCGCAAGGAGTACCTGCTGGAGCAGCGCCTCGGCGAATTGCAGCAGGAGCTGGAGCGCACCGAGCGGAGCATCCACCAGTTGGATCAGCAGATCCGGGGCGAGAGCGACAGCCGCCAGCGCGACTACTATCGTGCCCAGCGCGAGCGCGCCATCCGTCACTACGAAGGGGTGTACCGGGACTACAACCGGCTGCGCTTCCCGGATCGGGTGATCCAGTTCTCCTTCGGGAGCTGACAAAAAGGGGCCGACATGGCCCCTTTCTGTTTATGCCGCAGACTGTTTTTCCCCTCAGGCGGGCAGGACCCAGCGCTGCAACGCCAGGGCGATGCCATCCTCGTTGTGATCCGCGGTGACCCGGTCTGCATGGGCCTGGATCTGGGGCGCCGCATTGCCCATGGCCACCGCCAGCCCCACCTGCTCGAACATGCTGATGTCGTTGTTGTTGTCGCCAAAGGCCACCAGGTTCTCCATGGCGATCCCCTCGCTCGCCGCCCACTGGGCCAGCCGGTTGCCCTTGCTGCAACCTGGCTGCACCAGCTCCACCGCATAGGGGGCCGCCCAGTCACGGGTGAAGGGCAGTCTCTCCACCACCTCCCCGACGAAACGGTGCAACCGGCCGGGATCCTGGTTGAACAACTCCAGCTTCCAGATGGGGGACTGCAACCAGGACTCGATATCCTCGGCGGGCAGCAGGGAGACCTTGAGGTGATCCGGCTGGGTTGCCGACCAGCGCCGCATCCGACCCACGTGCTCCTCGCAGCCCAGGTAGCCGATGCCGTCCCCCAGGTGGAACAGCGCCCCCATCTGCTGGGCTTGCACCTCCTCCAGCAGGGTGGTGAGAGGCGCCACGGCCAGGGGATCCCCGGCGAGGATCCTCTCCTGCACCGGATCATAGAGGTAGGCACCGTTGCTGCAGATGATGGGGGTGTCGAGGGCCAGCTCGTGGTGGAAGGGACGGGCCGTCATGAAGTGGCGACCCGTCACCAGCAGCACCTTGATGTCGTGGGCCCGGGCCTGGGCCAGGGCCGCCCGGGTAGCGGACGAGATCTTGTGATCCCGGTTCAGCAGGGTACCGTCCATGTCCAATGCAATGGCCTGATAACGACTCATATCACCTCCAGGAATATCGAGACGGGTGCGGCGCCATCCCCTCCCGTTTCCAGTGCCATGACGACACATCTCACCGCCGGGAATGCGGACTGGGCATCGCAGGGTCCATGATGGGAGACGCGCTCACCGGGGGATCGGGAAAAGCGGAGCAAAGAGCCATACCGTCCCAGACTCGGCGCCGCGATGCAAGTCCGGCCCGTCATCCCGTCGCCGAACTGTGATCCCCGCGCCCTTCGTCAGCCCGCCTCGGCGCACCCGGCCACGGCGTTTCGCCTGTCCGCCCGTCTGCGCAATCCGTAGAAGCCGAGGGCACAGATCACGCCGCAGAGGCCGGCAAGGTAGAAGGGCCACTCGGTCCCCGCCAGCAGCACCAGGCTGCCCAGTACCACCGCCAGGATCTCGCTGCCCACCGCCAGACCGCGGTAGAGCCCCATCGCCTGCCCCTGCTGGCTGGCATGGCTGCGGTTGGAGACCGCCACCGAGGTGGCCAGCTCCCCCAGACTCATGCCGATGCCGGCCGGGATGAAGGTGAGCGCGAGCCCCCACCACTGGGTCGGCAGGATGAACATCAGCATGCCCGCCGCCATCACCAGGTGGCCGACGATGCCAAGGGAGCTGCCGCGCCAGTGCCGTGCCAGCTGCTCACCGATCCAGGATCCCAGCATCATGGGCACGCTCACCAACACGGCGGCCTGGGCCAGTTGCACCGGATCCCATGCCAGCCGCTCCACCAGCCAGACATTGAAGTAGGTGAAGTAGAGCTGCACCGCCCCGTAGCTTGCCAGGGTCAGGGCAAAGTAGGGCAGGAGACGAGGTTGCAACAGCAATTGGCGGGTCGAGAGGGGGGCCTCATCCCGGGTCGCCGGCACCGGGGGACGATTGGGCAGCAGCCAGAGCACCAGCAGCAGGTTGATCACCGTCATCCCCACCGCCAGCCAGGCCGCCAGGCTGTAATCCCCCGAGACCACGGCCGCATAGCCTCCGATCATGGGGCCCACCACCCAGCCCAGGTTCATGCCGATGTTGATGCGGGCGAAGTTGCGGGCCTTGGTCCTGGCCGTGCTCATGTCCGCCGCCATCGCCTGCACGATGGCGATGTCGCCGTTGAAGAAGCCCTCCACCACCCGGCTCAGCAGCAAGAGCGGCAGGGAACGCCAGGCGATGCCGAGGGCCATCAGCACATACCCCGCCAGCACCCCCACCAGACAGAGGGTCAGCACCGGCTTGCGCCCATGGCGATCGGAGAGACGGCCAAGCAAGGGGGCCCCCAGCAGTTGAAACAACGGATAGAGCCCCATGATGACGCCAAGCCACACCTTGCGGCTCCAGTCCGACGCCTGTGGCGTCAACATGCCCTGGGCCGGATCCAGCAGCAGCGGCGCCAGGACGGGGGAAGGCAGGCTGAACCCCGCCACCGCCAGCGTCACCGTCATCACCAATACCCAGAGGGTCGCCTGTCCCTTGATCCCTTCCATCTTTGCCTCATTAAATAAAGTTATCGGTTTATTTATATTGTGAGGGGTCGTCCATTAAGTAAAGCAGATTGTTGATTTAAATCGCCCTGCTACCCATAATGACCTCATCCAGGCGGTCACCGCACCGATACCCACCACCGGAGCCCCCATGAACGCCAGTACCGACAAGATCCTCTATCTGCTGAAAACCCGCGGCCCCCAGAGCGCCGCCGAACTCGGCGACCAGTTGCAGATGACGTCCATGGGGGCGCGCCAGCACCTGATGGCCCTGGAGTCCGAGGGCTGGGTGGGGTTTAGCGACGAGGCCCGCGGCCGCGGTCGCCCGGTGCGCCTGTGGCACCTCACCGACCAGGCCTGGCAACGCTTCCCCGACACCCATGGCGATCTGACCCTGCAGCTGATCGACGACATCCGGCAGGTGTTTGGCGACGCGGGCATGGAGCAGCTCATCACGCGGCGGGAGCAGCAGATGCAGGCACGCTATGAATCCAGGCTGACCCAGCCGGCGCTGGCAGACAGGCTGATGACGCTCAAGGCGCTGCGCACCCAGGAGGGGTATATGGCGGACATGTCGCAGGAGGAGGACGGCAGCTGGCTGTGGTGGGAGAGTCACTGCCCCATCTGCAGTGCGGCCAGGGCCTGTCGGGGCTTTTGCCGCAGCGAGCTGGCGCTGTTTCGCCGGTTGCTGGCGCCGGCCGAGGTGGAGCGGGAGCAGTATCTGCTGGAGGGGGACAGCCGCTGTCTCTATCGCATCCGGCCGCCCCGCCCCTGAGCGGGTGGAACGCAAAAACAACAAAGCAGGCGCCGGGATGCCTGCTTTGTTGCCTTCGGGGAGGGGGTGCTCTCGTTCCAGCCCGTTGTTTCCCGATAAGGTCGAACGGCTGATGGGGCTCTTGACCCGGTAAGGTCCTTCACCACAGGTGCCTGGTCGGGCGCCTGTCTTGCCACCGGAAGATGTAACCATGGTACTCCCCGCGATGCGGTGAGTGGTTGTGAAGTAGCAGGTATTTTCAGTTGTTTTTGCAATAGTTCACCCTTAATCTAGGAAAAGTGGATTAGTAATTGCGAAGAGGTACGGAGAATGCTGAAACTTGATCGTATAGACAGGCATATTCTGGAGCTGATGCAGGAAAATGGCCGCATCAGCAACCTGGAGCTGGCCGAGCTGGTCGGGCTCTCCCCCTCCCCCTGCTCGCGCCGGGTCAAGGCGCTGGAGGATGCCGGTCTCATCGATACCCATGTCACCCTGCTCAATGCCCGCCAGCTGGGGCTGACCCTCACCGCCTACATTCACATCTCCATGGACAGGCACACTCCGGAGCGGTTCGAGAACTTCGATCGCGCCGTCAAGGATCTGCCCGAGGTGCTGGAGTGCGACCTCATCACCGGCAACGATGCGGATTACCAGCTCAAGGTGGTGGTGCGGGACATGGAGCACTACCAGCACTTCCTGCTGGACAAGCTGACCCACATCTCCGGCGTGACCGGGGTGCGTTCGAGCTTCGTGCTGCGCCGCATCAAGCACAAGACCGCCCTGCCCCTCAACCACCTGGGCTGACAACCCACCCCGCATCCGGGGAGCACCAAAAGCAAGAGGAGGCCCGGGCCTCCTCTTCTTGTCTCTGCTATCAAGGGCATTCGCGGTCAACACCACCCCGCGGGCGCCATCGCGCCGCCAGGTGGCGAACGCCTCGTCATGCCTCGACCTGGCTGACGTCCTGCACCTGCAGCAACCAGCCGCTCTGCTCCTGCAGGGGTTCGCCGCGCAGCCGCAGCCGCTCACCGGTCGACACCCACTGCCCTTTGGGCAGAGAGATTTCCAGGCTCTCGCTGCCGTTGTCGAACACCCAGCGATCGGCGCCCAACGACTCCATCAAGTACCCTTCCATCTCCACTCTGGACTCGGCCTGCCAGGAGGGGGAGGCGGTATCACGGCTCTCGATGAAATCCCCCTGCACACCAAAGCTGGCCAGCCCCCACAGAATGGAGAGCCCGACGATGGATGATTGCATCTCTCTCTCCTGTTGGTTTGCTACCTTGAGGGCCAGTATGGGAAGAGAAAAATGAGTGCACCATGAACAAGGTGCCAAAGTGCTGGCAAGATCGCGAAAAAAACCGGCCCCATGGCCGGTCATGTCATTTTATGTCGTACAGGTCACACTACTTGGCCGCTTCTTCTGCCATCCGTGCAGCCCTTGGTTTATTTGTCCACATGGCCACCCCGCGGTGATCCGCACAGATCCCCTCGTCGGTGACCGCCCGCACCCGGACCCCGTCCTTGCAGATGGCCTGCCAGGCATCGGCATCGTCGATCTGCAACTCGGAACGGGGATAGGAGGTATCGGCACAGGCGCACAGCAGGATGGCAAACAGAGGAAGCAGGGATTGCATGGGTTTCATCGGGTCACTCCTGACGGGAAAAGGGATCAGCGCCCCAGCTGCGCCGCCACGCGATCGCAAAGCTGCTTGAGCTGGGCCAACTCAGCATCGGCCAGATCCACCTGGTTGCGCAAGCTGTCCGCCAGACAGCACTCCCTGACCTCCTGCTGTAACTGGCGTCCCGCCTCGGTCAGGCTGATGCACTTTTGCCGCTCATCCTCGTGGGAGACGGTGCGGGTCAGCCACCCCTTGCTCTCCAGCCGCTTGACGATGGGGGTCAGGGTGCCCGCATCCAGTCCGGTCTCCTGCCCTATCTCCTTGAGGCTGACCTCGTCCCGGGCCCAGAGCGAGAGCATCACCAGGTACTGGGTATAGGTGAGATCCAGCTTGTCCAGCAGCGGCCGATAGGCACGCATCACCGCATTGGAGGCGCTGTAGAGGGCAAAACAGACCTGCTTTTTCAATTCGCTCATGGAGGACCTCGCTGACGACAAGGGGGGCAGTATACCCCATCAACTTCGGGGCTGAATAGTTTGCACACAAAACAGTTGCCAGCCCCCGCGTTCAGGACTACCCTGATTTTAGTTTGCACACAAACAAAAATACCAGGCCGCCGCCCGACGCGCGGCCCCACTGCCGGAGAATGCCCATGAATGCCATCAGCCATCAAATCCAACTGCTGCGTCGCCCCACCGGTCTCCCCACCCTGGAGGACTTCGCCCTCCGGGACGTGCCCCTGCCCGCCCTGCAGGAGGGAGAGGTGCAGGTCGCCAACCAGTGGCTGTCGGTGGACCCCTACATGCGCGGCCGCATGAGCGAGGCAAAAAGCTACGTTCCTCCCTTCCCCCTCAACGGTCCCCTCGACGGCGGCGCCATCGGCACGGTACAGGCATCGCGCCACCCCGACTTCAAGGTGGGGGACAAGGTGAGCAGCATGCTGGGCTGGCGGGATGCCTTCGTGGCAAACGCCGCCCAGCTCACCCGCCTGCCCGACACCACCCTGCCGCCCCAGCGCTTCCTCGGCGCCCTCGGCATGCCGGGCATGACCGCCTGGGCGGGCCTGCACAAGGTGGCACACCTGAAGGCCGGTGAAACCCTGCTGGTCTCGGCAGCCTCCGGGGCGGTCGGCACCATGGCGGTCCAGCTCGCCAAGCAGGCGGGGGCCAGGGTCATCGGCTCCACCGGCTCGGCCGACAAGGTCGCCTACCTCAAGACCCTGGGAGCCGATGCGGTGATCAATTACCGGGAGACCCCGGATCTCGACGCCGAGCTGGCCCGCCTCGCCCCCGAAGGCATCCACGTCTACTTCGAGAACGTGGGGGGCGCCATGCTGGATGCCGCCCTCAACCACCTGGTGGTGCACGGGCGCATCGTGCTGTGCGGCCTCATCGAGCAGTACAATAGCAACGGCCAGGCCAGCGGCCCGCGCAACCTCTCCCAGGTGATCCGCAAGCGCATCCTGATGCAGGGGCTGCTGGTCTCCGATCACTGGCAACACTACGGGGCGTTCCTGGCCGAGGCCATGCCGGCCTTCGAAGCGGGCACCCTCCAGGCCGAGGAGACCGTCAGCGAGGGGCTGGCCAGCATGCCGCAAGCCTTTATCGGACTGTTCCAGGGCCGCAATACCGGCAAAATGCTGGTCAGACTGCCCTGAACCGGGGGCATTTCCCATCTATTTAACAGATAGAATGTCGCCAGACCCATCCATTTAAGCGATGGAAAATCGGCATCCGATCGCCCTTGAACAGGCGGCTTGCGCAACGGGCCCATCCCCCCTAAGGTGGGCCCGTTTTCCCTGGCGCACCCCGCCGTCTCAGCAAGGAGCCTCACCTATGTCTACGTCTACCCCTTATCCCCGCGTCGGTGTCGGCGTCATTCTCACCAATGGCCAGGGCCAGGTACTGCTTGGCAAGCGCAAGGGCAGCCATGCCCCCTACTGGTCCATCGCAGGCGGTCATCTGGAATTGGGGGAGACCTTCGAGTCGGCAGCCATCCGGGAGGTGGCGGAGGAGACCGGCTTCGTCATCCGCCAGCCTCGCGTCATCGCCGTCACCAACAACCTGGAGACCTGGCGCGAGAGCGGCCTGCACTACATCTCGGTCACCCTGCTGGCAGAGGTGGACGGGGAGCCGCAACTGCTGGAGCCGGAAAAATGCGAGGGCTGGATCTGGTGCGACCCGCACACTCTGCCCGAGCCTCACTTCGATGCCAGTCGCCAGTCCATCGCCTGCTGGCTGGCGGGACAATGCTACCTGCCCCAGGCACAACCGGCCCCCTGACCCTCACCGGCAGGCTGCCGCGCGTCACCCCGGCACCTCTCGTCAGCTGGCGGAGGCGACCAGCCACCCCGCCAGCCCCTGTTGATGGCAGGCAGCGCGGGAGGGCGTACCGTCACCAAACTGTCACTTTTTTGTCATATTATCCGGGCCAGGATGATGACGAGGAGGGGAAGATGGGACAGGTATTCATGCAGTTCTTGTGGCTGGGATGCATCAGTTTTGGCGGGCCGGCCGCCCATATCGGCTATTTTCAGCGCACCTTTGTCCAGCGGCTGGGCTGGCTGAACCAGGGGGAGTTCGCCCAGTTGCTGGCCCTGTGCCAACTGCTGCCGGGTCCGGCCTCCAGCCAGCTCGGCTTTGCCATCGGCCGCCACCGCGCCGGCATCGGCGGCGCCCTGGCCGCCTTCGTCGGCTTTACCCTCCCCTCCTTCCTGCTGTTGCTGGCGGCCGCCGTCGGTCTGGGTCAGCTTGCGGGCAACCTCTGGCTGGACGCCGCCCTGCACGGCCTCAAGCTGCTGGCGCTCGTCGTGGTGGCGGATGCCGTGCTCACCATGAGCCGCCAGTTCTGCAAGACGGCGCTGCAACAGGGGGTCATGGTGGCCACCGCCGCCGCCCTCTGGTGCGCCCCCGGTCTTCTGACCCAGGTCGCCATGCTGCTCGGCGCGGCCCTGCTCTGTGCCTTGCGCGAGCCACCCCCGGGGAGTCAGGGCCTCGCGTCCACTCCTGCTCGCCAGCCTCACTGGCCGACCCTGCTGCTGTTCGCCCTGCTGTTCGTCGGCCTGCCCCTGGTGGCGAGCGGCCCCGTCAGCCAGTTGCTGGCCGAGTTTTACCGGGCAGGCAGCCTGGTGTTTGGCGGTGGTCACGTGGTGCTGCCCCTGTTGCAGGAGAGCCTGGGTCACCACCTGAGCGAGCAGCAGTTCCTGACCGGCTACGGCCTGGCCCAGCTGGTACCCGGCCCCATGTTCACCCTGGCCACCTACCTGGGCGCCGTGCTGCTGCCCGCCACTCCCCTCATCGGGGCGCTGCTGGCGACCCTGGCGCTCTTCCTGCCGGGTTTCTTGCTGCTCTGGGCGCTGGGCCCCTGCTGGCAGCACTGGCTGGCCCGCCCCCGTCTGGCGGGGGCCGTGGCCGGCATCAACGCCGCCGTGGTGGGGCTGCTGCTGGCGGCCCTCTATCAGCCGGTGTGGCAGAGCGCCGTGCTCTCCCCCACCGATCTGGCGCTGGCCGCCGTCGGCTTCTACCTGCTGCGGGTGCCACGGCTCCCCGTTCTGCCCCTCGCCGCCCTGCTGACGGGGGCAGCCCTGCTGCTGGCCTGACGAACCCGCGACAAGTCAGGCAGCGCCCGCCGGGCTGGCGGTCATGGCTCTTATCCCCGAGGGGAGGCAAAGAGAGCAAGATCCGTCAGGACAGCTCGGGCCCGTTGGCCGATAGTGGGCAGCACAGAGGAGAGACCATGGATCACAACCAGACAGAGGCCTACCGCCGACGCTTTCAAACGGTGACAGAGCACATCGAGCGCCATCTCGACGACGACCTGTCGCTGGAGCGGCTCAGCGCCGTGGCGCACTTTTCGCCCTTTCACTTTCATCGGCAATTTGCCGCTTTCTGCGGCGTGCCGCTGGGGCGTTACATCCAGCTGCTGCGGCTGAAGCGGGCCTCTTACCGGTTGGCATTCGCACCTCTGGACAAGGTGACTGATATCGCCCTCGATGCCGGCTTCCAGCATGGCGAATCTTTCAGTCGCGCCTTCAAGCAGACGTTCGGCCTGACGCCCAGCCAGTTCAGGCAGCACCCGGACTGGGCCAGCTGGCATCGCTGCCTGCCACGGCCCCCCACAAAGAGGATTGACCCCATGCGAGTCGACATCATCCAGTTCCCGCAGACCGCCGTCGCCGCCCTGACCCATCAGGGCCTGTCCGAGCGCATCAACGACACCGCGGCGCGCTTCATCCAGTGGCGCAAGGCCACGGGCGGCTCCCCGGTCGCCACCAGCCGGACCTATGGCCTGGCGCCGGAC
This sequence comes from Aeromonas sp. QDB25, assembly GCF_027707725.1. Taxonomy (NCBI): domain Bacteria; kingdom Pseudomonadati; phylum Pseudomonadota; class Gammaproteobacteria; order Aeromonadales; family Aeromonadaceae; genus Aeromonas; species Aeromonas sp. QDB25. The sequence continues at coordinate 41,949 of NZ_JAPCIZ010000020.1, forward strand.
GACCCCGCCACGACGGAGGGTGCGGCGTTTCGCTTTACCCTCTGTGGCAGCGTCGAGGCCCCCGTCGCCGAGGACAATGAGTGGGGTGTGAAGAATGCCCTCATCCCGGCCGGGCGCTGCGCCGTGGTACGCCACCACGGCTCCCACGACCTCCTGGCCGACTGTGCCCGGGCGCTCTACCGCGACTGGCTGCCCGCCAGCGGCGAAGAGCTGCGGGATTTTCCGCTCTTCTTCCACTACCACAACTTTGTACACGAGGTGCCCACCCATGAGCTGGTCACCGACATCTACCTGCCGCTGGCATAGCCCGGCACCTGACAGGGGGAGATAAAAAAGCGGCGCCTCCGAAGGGAGGCGCCGCTGGTCGTGTCGGGGATCAGGCGTCGGGCTCGAAATCCAGGCTCAGGCTGTTGACGCAGTAGCGCTGGCCGGTCTCGGTCGGCCCGTCGGGGAAGACGTGGCCGAGGTGGGAGCCGCACTGACTGCAGGTGATCTCCACCCGCTTCATGCCGTGGCTGTTGTCCTCGGTGTAGGTCACCGTCCCCTCGATGGCCCGGTCGAACGAGGGCCAGCCGCAGCCCGCGTCGAACTTGGCTCCTGAGTGGAACAGCACCTGCTTGCAGCAGACGCAGTGGTAATCGCCGCTCTTGCGGTTGTGCAGCAGGGCACCGCTGTAGGGACGCTCCGTCCCTTTCTCCCAGCAGACGTGGAACTGCTCTGCACTCAGCTTGTCGCGCCACTGTTCAGGGTTGTTACTGCTCATTCCGGCTCCTCACCACTGATAACGGTGCCCAGCATACCCAGTCAGGGCGCCTGGCTCTACCCCGCCAGCGGGAACTGTGATCCCGTTGGCAACACGGCGACAACATCCGCTGCCACCACCCCTTCGCTCGCCAGCACCGCCGCCGGCAGGGCGACCCGCTCCAGCAGCTTGAGGGAGTGGGCACGCCCCACCGCCACCTGCCGCTTGATGTCGTCCGGCAGGAAGGGCAGGCCGTCGTTGGTGGCGGTGTCGATGGTCTGGATCCACTCCATGCCCTCCCCCGGCGGCGGCAGGCGGAACTGGATGTCATAGTCGCTGGCGTTGAACAGCACGTACCAGCGCTCCCCGGAGCAGCCAATCATGCCGATGTCCATGGCAAACGCCTGCCCCATGGGGGCGTGCCAGTCCTGATCGGTGAGCTGATGGCCGTCCGGGTGATACCAGTTCACCTGGTGACAGCTGGTCGCCTTGCCGTTCCAGCCGTCGTCGCTCAGTTGCAGGTTGGAGAAGACCCCTGACTCCGCCCGCAGCGCCATCATCTGGCGGGTGAAGGCGAGCAGCCGCTCGTCCTCCGGGCGCAGTTGCCAGTTCACCCAGCTTATCTGGTTGTCCTGACAGTAGGCGTTGTTGTTGCCAAGCTGGCTGCGGCCCATCTCGTCCCCGGCCAGGAAGTGGGGCGTCCCTTGTGACAGCAGCAGGGTGGCGATGAGGTTGCGCTTCTGCTGCTGGCGCAGGTTGTTGATGCGCGGGTCCAGGGTCGGCCCCTCCACCCCGTGGTTGCTGGAGAGGTTGTTGCCGTGGCCGTCCCGGTTGTCCTCGCCGTTGGCCTGGTTGTGGCGCTGGTTGTAGGAGACCAGGTCCTCGAGGGTGAAGCCGTCGTGATAGCAGAGGTAGTTGACGCTGGTGTGGGGGGAGCGCCAGTTCTTCGGGAAGAGATCCCGCGAACCCACCAGACGGGTGGCAAAATCCCCCATCTTGCCCGCATCCCCGCGCCAGAAGGCGCGCACCGTGTCGCGGTAACGATCGTTGATCTCCAGCCACTGGCTCGGAAACTGGCCGAGACGATAGCCGAAGGGGCCTATGTCCCAGGGTTCGGCGATGAGCCTGACCCGCGCCAGCACGGGATCCGCCATCATGGCCTTGAAGAAGGCGCTCATGGGATCGAACTCCCCCGCTTCCCGCGCCAGGGTCACCGCCAGATCGAAGCGGAAACCATCCACCTGCATCTCGGTGACCCAGTAGCGCAGGGCATCGAGCACCAGTCGCAAGGTATTGGGGTGATCCAGATTGACGCTGTTGCCGCAGCCGGTGACGTTGGCGTGGCGATGGTAATCCGGACCGTGGGCCCCCGACTCGAAGGCGTAGTAGCCCGCGTTGTCAAACCCCTTGAGGGAGAGCATGGGGCCGTCGAAGCCCGACTCGGCGGTGTGGTTGTAGACCACATCCAGGATCACCTCGAGCCCCGCCCGGTGCAGCTCGCGCACCATGGTCTTGAACTCGGTCACCGCATCCTTCGCCCCGTAGCGCGGTTCGGGCGCGAAGAAGGCGATGGGGTTGTAGCCCCAGTAGTTGGTGAGCCCCAGCTGCTCGAGCCTGGGCTCGGACATGAAGGCCGCCACCGGCATCAGCTGCACCGAGGTGACCCCCAGCGACTGCAGGTGCTCGATCATCAGCGGGTGGCTGATGCCCAGATAGGTGCCCTGCAGCTCCTTGGGGATCCCGGGGTGCTGGCGGGTGAAACCCTTGACGTGGGTCTCGTAGAGCACGACCCGCTCGGGCGGGATGCCGGGCTTGCCGACCCCCTGCCAGTCGAAGGCATCGTCCACCACCACGGACTTGGCCACCATGGCCGCGCTGTCCCCCTGATAGAGGGCGTCGTCCCAGTAGGTAGGACGGCTCAGTGCCCTGGCATAGGGGTCGATCAGCAGCTTGTCCGGGTCGAACAACAGGCCGTCCTGGGGACTGCCATGGACCCGATAACCGTAGCGCTGACCGACCTTGACGCCGAGCACATGGCCGAACCAGTACTGGCCTCGCCGGCCGGGCAGGGCCAGCCGGGCCTGCTCCTGCTCCTGTTCGTCGAACAGGCAGAGCTCCACCTTGTCCGATTGCGGTGCCCAGACGCAGAAGTGGCAGCCCGTCTCGTCGAGCCGGGCGCCCAGCGGGTGATCCACCCCGTTTTCCATTGCGAACATCAAGACTCCTGTTTGATGAACAAGGTCGCGAGCGGCGGCAGATCCAGCACTATGCTGTGCGCCATGCCCTGCCAGGGCGTCGGCTCGGCGACGAAGACCAGACCCACATCATAGTTGCTGCCCCAGTAATGCTCGCTGTCGGTGTTGAGCACCACCCGATAGTGGCCGGCCGCCGGCACCCCGAGGCGATAGCCGACCCGAGGCACCGGGGTGAAGTTGCAGGCCACCATCAGGGGATGCGCCCCCAGCTTGTCCGCCCGTAGCCAGGCGAAGATGCTGTTGTCGGCGTCGTTGTGATCCAGCCAGCGGAAGCCGGTCTGTTCATAATCGGCCTGATACAAGGCAGCCTCGTGACGATAGAGGTGGTTGAGATCCCGGATCAGCCGCTGCTGGCCGCCGTGCTTGGGATACTGCAACAGGTGCCAGGGCAGCTGGGCGTCGTGGTTCCACTCGTTGCTCTGGGCGATCTCGGTACCCATGAAGTTCAGCTTCTTGCCGGGGTGGGCATACATGAAGCCCATGTAGGCGCGCAGGTTCGCGGCCTGCTGCCACTCGTCGCCGGGCATCTTGTAGAGCAGGGAGTGCTTGCCGTGGACCACCTCGTCGTGGGAGAGGGACAGAATGAAGTTCTCGTCATAGTGGTACACCATGGAGAAGGTCATGTCGTTGTGGTGGTAACGGCGGTGGATGGGCTCCTTCTGCATGTAGCTGAGGGTGTCGTGCATCCAGCCCATATTCCACTTGAAGCCAAAACCCAGGCCGCCGAGGAAGGTGGGACGGGAAACCCCGGCGAAGGCGGTGGACTCCTCGGCGATGGTCATGGCATGGGGGTACTTGCCGTACACCTCCTCGTTGGTCCACTTCAAGAGGCTGATCGCCTCGTAGTTGTGGTTGCCGCCATCGACGTTCGGCACCCACTCGCCGGCGTTGCGGGAGTAGTCCAGATAGAGCATGGAGGCGACCGCATCCACCCGCAGGCCGTCGACGTGGAACTTGTCGAGCCAGAACAGGGCGCTCGCCACCAGGAACTGGCGCACGGTATCGCGACCGAAGTCATAGATGTAGGAGTTCCAGTCCGGGTGCCAGCCACGGCGCGGATCCTCGTACTCGTAGAGCGGGGTGCCGTCGAAGCGGGCCAGGCCGTGGGCGTCGGACGGGAAGTGGGCGGGCACCCAGTCGAGGATGACGCCGATCCCGGCCTGGTGGCACTGGTCCACGAAGTATTTGAAGTCGTCGGCGCTGCCGTAGCGGCTGGTGGGGGAAAACATGCCCACGGGCTGGTAGCCCCAGGAGCCGCTGAACGGGTGCTCGGAGACCGGCAGCAGCTCGATGTGGGTGTACTCCATCTCCTTGATGTAGTTCACCAGCTCCACCGCCAGCTCGCGCCAGTTCAGGCTGTCGCCGTTGGGGTGGCGCTTCCAGGAGCCCACGTGCAACTCGTAGATGGAGAGCGGCTGCTCCCGCTTGTCGTTGCGTTGGCTCTCGCGCCAGGCGGCATCCTGCCACTGGTACTGATCGTGGTCATAGACCACGGAGGCGAACGAGGGGTACTGCTCGCAGTAGAAACCCACCGGGTCGCTCTTGTGGGGCAGCCGGTTGCCCATGGGGTCTTTGAGCTCGAACTTGTAGCGATCCCCGGCCTTGAGCCCCGGCACGAACAGCACCCAGTGACCGCACTGGCTGCGCTGCATGGGGTGGCGACGGCCATCCCAGAAGTTGAAGTCGCCGATGAGGCTCACCGCGGTGGCGCTCGGCGCATAGACGGCGAAGCGCACCCCCTCCACCTGCTGGCCGAGGTGCTCCACTGTGCGCAGTTGTGCACCTAGGGTGTGGTAGAGGTTTTCCGGTTGCCAGGTCAGCTCCGCCAACCCTTCCCAGGCGGCGGCCTGGAACTGGTAGGGGTCTATGATGTCGGCACTGGCGTCGACGTAGCTGGCGATGAGCTGGTAGGGAAAGGGATTCTTGCGGCGGGTGAAAACAGTTTCAAAGAGGCCCGCTTCGTCAGCGGCGGTCAGGGTGGCAACTATCTTGCCTGACTTGAGGTCTCTGACCCGGACCTCGAGCGCATCGGGCAACCAGGCGGTGAGTTTCAGGCCTGGCCCATCCGGATTGGCCAGCAGGCCTAGATGGGAGAAGGGATCGGCACAGCGGGCGGCAACCAAACGTTCAACGGGCATCGACATTTCCTTTGATGGCTGAACATCCGCTTCGGCCTGGGCCGAAGCGGATGAAAGTGAGTCACATGTTGGCGATTAAGGCTCAACGGCTGGCCTCGTCACGGGCCCGGCTCATCTTGCCCGCCAGATTCTTGAGCGCCTCGTCGGCGAAAATATCCTCCAGATCCCGGGAGAGCTTGCGACGCCAGTTGGGGTATTCGTAACTGGTGCCCGGCACGTTGACCGGCTTGTCCATCTCCAGCCAGTCTTCCAGCTGGGTGCTGAACAGGGCACAGCTGCCGCGGGACATGTGCAGTTGCAGACCGTGGTTGAGCTCGGTGTTCATGCCGACCCAGTTCACGTCGTGGCTGATATTGCCAGAGATGACCCCATGGGCATGCAGGCTGTCAAGGATCCGCTGCTTGGCCTGGTGGCGATCAGCATACAGGGTCTTGAGCACCTCTTCATCCGGATACAGGCCCAGTTCGCGTCCCAACGCCAGATCGTCGCAATGCCAGAAGCCCTTGAGGGTCGGCATGTCGTGAGTGGTCAGGGCCGACATCGCCTGCTCGGCGTAGTGGGCCGGGGAGATGAAGCCGCCATCGTCCTTGGAGCGCTCAAAGAAGAACACCTTGTAGGAGTGGACGCCGTTCTCCTTCAGGGTCACGTCGATCCCCTCCGGCACTGTGCCGAGATCCTCGCCGATCAGCAGGCACTGGTTGCGGTGGGATTCGAGGGCCAGGATCCCCAGCAGATCGTTGACCGGGTAGTAGATGTAGGCACCCTTGGCGGCGGACTCTCCGGGCGGCACCCACCACAGGCGCAGCAAGGCCATCACGTGGTCGATACGCAGGGCACCGCAGGAGCGCATGTTGGCGCGGAACAGATCCACCATGGGCTGGTAGGCCGCCTCGAACAGCTGGTTCGGGTTCATGGGGGGCAGGCCCCAGTTCTGGCCGAGGGGGCCGAGGATGTCGGGCGGCGCACCGACCGAGGCTTTCGGGCAGTAGAGATCCCGGTTCGCCCAGATCTCGGTGGAGCCTTCGGAGACACCCACCGCCAGATCCCGGTAGATCCCCATCACCATGCCGGCGGCCTTGGCGCGGGCATCGGCCTGGGCCAGCTGCTCGTCGGCCAGGAACTGCAGGTAGAGGTAGAAGGCCACGTCCTGGTTGTGCTCGGCCATCCAGGCGGCAACGGCCGGGTTGTGGTAGTCACGGAACTGCTCAGGCCAGACCGGCCAGCCCCAGGCGTTGTCGCCCTTGGCATAGAAGTGGGCCTGCAGGGCATCGAACGCCGCCTGCTGTTGCAGGCTGTCGCCACCGGCGGCCACGAAGGCATCGAACGCAGCCTGACGCTCGGCACTGAAGCTGGCCTGGTCGAACACCTGGCGCAGCATCCCGATCTTGGTCTGGATGACGCCGGTGTAATCCACATTGTCCTTGACCCGTAGGGAGGTGAGGTGCTGCTGGAAGGCCGGGCTCGCCACTTCCGCTTTCAGGCGATCGTTGCCCAGGAATTCGGGCACCGCTTCCACGTCGATATAGGCGACGTTGAGCCAGCGACGGGAAGAGGGGCTGTAAGGGCTGGCACTCTCCGGGTTCGCCGGATAGAGGGCGTGGATGGGGTTGAGACCGACGAAGTGGGCTCCCCAGGCGGCGGCATTCTCAACCAGCTGGCCGAGATCGCTGAAATCGCCGATGCCCCAGTTGTGGCGGCTGCGCAGGCAGTAGAGCTGGACGCTCGGGCCCCACACCTTGCGACCATTGGCGATGGGCGCCTGCTTGTAGCAGGATTTGGGGGCGACGATGAGACGCATGGTGGCCAGCGGCTCGTCATTGCCCTCTTCAAGCAGGATGAGCTGGTGATAACCCAGCGCAGGCTGCACATCCAGGGTGACGCGATAGGCCTGGCACTCCATCTCCTCGAACTCGGCCACCCCGACCAGCTCACCCTCGATGGGGGTGAGTTGACCGGACAGCACTGCACCCTGCTCCTGCTGGAGCTGCCAGGTGAGGGCATCGTTGACGAATTCGATGGGGAGGCGAACCTCAAGAGTAACGGCGTCGCCGCTGCGTACCACCATCACGGGATCCAGCGCGCGCAGCCAGTGCTGGCGGTGCTCCTGCTCAAGCTGTTCGGACAGGGCGGCCTCGTCGTCGACGCGGTAGCCCATGGCGCCCAGCATGGCGGCCTTGCTCTTTTCCGATACCAGGGCCGGCTGGCCCCAGGCATCAACATACTCACTGGCAATGCCTTTGGCGGCAGCCAGCTGTTCAATCAGGGTGGTCATAGTTTGAGAATTCCCGCTGTGGATTCTGTCTACGCTATTTTGTGATTAATTTTTATGGTTGGTACTTGAACAGTGGCTCTTTGGCCATGCTGAACCGCGCACATTTTTACATATCTCCCCGGCTGGATGTGTGACCGGGCAGGCACTATTGTTGTTCTCTGCCACCGACTTTGCTGATGATGCATTCAACAAAAGTTGGTAGCCAGTTACATAAACCGAAAATAAATTTCACAGTTTTTCATGATATAGCGCAATTTCGCGCAGATTGTTGGTTGACTCGCGAGGGAGTTCTAGTAAATTTACAAACGGAATTTTCTTTGACTACTGAACAGTTAGGTAACCAATTATGACTATCAAAGTAGGTATTAACGGTTTTGGCCGTATCGGTCGTTTCGTTTTCCGTCTGGCCGCTGAGCGTGCTGACATCGAAGTGGTTGGTATCAACGACCTGATCGACGTTGACTACATGGCTTACATGCTGAAGTACGACTCCACTCACGGTCGCTTCAAGGGCACTGTTGAAGTCAAAGACGGCAACCTGATCGTCAACGGCAAAACCGTACGTGTTACCGCTGAACGTGACCCGGCCAACCTGAAATGGGGCGAAATCGGTGTTGACGTTGTTGCCGAAGCAACCGGTCTGTTCCTGACCGACGAAACCGCTCGCAAGCACATCGCTGCCGGTGCCAAGAAAGTCGTACTGACCGGTCCGTCCAAAGACGCTACCCCGATGTTCGTCATGGGCGTCAACCAGGATTCCTACGCTGGCCAGGACATCGTTTCCAACGCTTCCTGCACCACCAACTGCCTGGCCCCCATCGCCAAGGTTCTGAACGATACCTTCGGTATCGAATCCGGCCTGATGACCACCGTTCACGCTACCACTGCTACCCAGAAGACCGTTGATGGTCCGTCTGCCAAAGACTGGCGCGGTGGCCGCGGTGCGGCTCAGAACATCATCCCGTCCTCTACCGGTGCTGCCAAGGCTGTTGGCGTGGTCATCCCGGAACTGAACGGCAAGCTGACCGGCATGGCCTTCCGCGTGCCGACTCCGGACGTGTCCGTTGTTGACCTGACCGTCAACCTGAAGAAAGAAGCGTCCTACGCTGAAATCTGCCAGGCCATGAAGGCTGCCTCCGAAGGCGCCATGAAGGGCGTGCTGGGCTACACCGAAGACGAAGTGGTTTCCACCGACTTCCTGGGTGAGCGTCAGACTTCCGTGTTCGATGCCAAGGCTGGTATCCAGCTGAACAAGACCTTCGTGAAAGTCGTCTCCTGGTACGACAACGAAATGGGCTACTCCAGCAAGGTTCTGGACCTGATCGCTCACATCTCCAAGTAATTTGGGATGCGCAATCGCGTAGCTTGAAAAAAGGCGGCCAATGGCCGCCTTTTTGTATTCTGAATCACGGACCCTTTCTGAATGTCCCCGAGCACTGGAGCCTTTATGACACCGACACGTACGCTGACTGCCCACTGCACCCTGAGCCAGGATGGCCTGCCCCTGCTGACCATAGACAATGAGCACGCCAGGGCCGAGATAAGCCTGTTTGGCGCCCATGTGCTGCGTTACCAACGCCATGGTGAACCGGCCTCTCTCTGGCTCAGCGACAAGGCGATACTGGATGGCAGCAAGCCCATTCGCGGCGGCATTCCCCTCTGCTGGCCCTGGTTCGGCCCCTCCCCCGCTCGCGTTGGCAGCGGCAAGCCGGCTCATGGCTTCGCACGCAACTGCCTGTGGACGCTGGATGGGGTCTCCGATCACGGGGATGGCACACTCGTCCACCTCTCCCTGCGTGACAACGATGCCAGCAGGACGCTCTGGCCCCATGCCTTCGAGCTGGAGCTGGACGTACTGGTCGGCAAGGAGCTTTCCCTGGTGCTGACCACCCGCAACACCGGCAAGTCAGCGCTCACCTACAATGCCGCCCTGCACACCTACCTGCAGATCAGTGCGCCGGAAGCGGTAACCGTGACCGGCCTCGGCGAACCCTATCTGGACAAGCTGACCGGCCGCAACGAACTGCAACAGGGAGCGCTGACCGTCACCGCAGCCATGGATCGCATCTACCGCCAGCCCGATGCCATGGTCAGCGTGCAGGATGGTGAGCGCACCACCCGGGTGGTCAGCGGCAACCACGACAGCGTGGTGGTCTGGACCCCCTGGCAGGAAGGGGCCAGCGCCATGGCCGATATGAGTGACGACGGTTATCGCACCATGCTCTGTGTCGAGGCGGCCATCACCGCCGAGGACGGGATCACCGTCCCGCCCGACGAGGAGCACAGCTTCTCCACCGTCATCATCTGACGATACAGATGACGGATAAATAAAGAGGGCTCCCGCGGGAGCCCTCTTTGCATCTTGCCATCAGCGTCAGTCAGGCGTTGCCCTGGGTCTTGAGCTTGAGCTCGGCGGCGAAATCCAGCATGCGGTCGAGCGGGACAAGCGCTTTGAGACGCAGTGCCTCATCCACATGGATCTCGTGACGCTCGGCGCCGTCGGTCAGGGCCTCCTTGATGGCCACCAGGCCGTTCATCGCCATCCAGGGGCAGTGGGCGCAGCTGCGGCAGGTGGCACCATCGCCGCCGGTGGGCGCCTCCACCATCTCTTTCTCCGGGCAGGCCTGCTGCATCTTGTAGAAGATGCCGCGATCGGTCGCCACGATCAGTTTCTGCTGGGGCAGCTCTTTGGCGGCCTTGATGAGCTGGCTGGTAGAACCCACCGCATCCGCCAGTTCGATGACGGAGGCCGGGGACTCCGGGTGCACCAGCACGGCGGCATCCGGGTTCTGGGCCTTGAGCTCGCGCAGCGCCTTGGCCTTGAACTCGTCGTGCACGATGCAGTGACCCTGCCAGCGCAGCATCTCGGCCCCTGTCTTCTTCTCGATGTAGGCGCCGAGGTGTCTGTCCGGGCCCCAGATGATCTTGTGACCCTGACTGTCCAGATGTTCGACGATCTCCAGCGCAATGCTGGAGGTGACCACCCAGTCGGCCCGCGCTTTCACCGCTGCCGAGGTATTGGCATAGACCACCACGATGTGATCGGGGTGGGCATCGCAGAAGGCGGAGAACTGGTCGATCGGACAACCCAGATCAAGCGAGCACTCGGCCTCCAGCGTCGGCATCAGCACCCGCTTGTGGGGGCTCAGGATCTTGGAGGTCTCTCCCATAAAGCGCACACCGGCCACGATCAGGGTCTGGGCCGCATGGTCGCGACCGAAGCGGGCCATCTCCAGGGAGTCACCCACGAAGCCACCGGTGGCTTCTGCCAGGGCCTGGATCTCGGGATCCGTGTAGTAATGGGCAACCAGCACGGCCTGGCGCGCCTCGAGCAGCACCTTGATCTCGGCGATCAGGGTCGCCTTCTGCTCGGGAGTCAGGGGCTGTGGTTTGGCCGGGAAGGGGTAGTCCATCTCGACTACCGGCGGAATACTGCTCAGTGCATTGCTCATTGCGACTGTTCCATCAACGCTCGGGAAGGCCAAAATTATAACCAGAAGCCGTGCACAAACCCATCAACAAATCCAGTACAGTACAACTGTCAGGATCCGCTCCGACCATATCGTTGTCATTCTTGCCAAAAGGAGTTGTCGAATGAAACAACGTTCGCTCAAAACCAAGCTGTTGTTGCTCACGCTGGGACTTTTTCTCGCCAGTGGCGTCGCCATGACATGGATACAGTCCTCCTCGCTGAACGGCCTGCGCGATGACATCATGGCGCAGACCCGTGGCGCCCTGGAGCAGGAGGTTTCCCGTTCCCTGCAATTCCAGGCAGAGCGGTATGCCGTGCAGATCGAAGACCAGTTGCAGCAGGCCTATCAGATACCGCTCGGCATGGCGGCGCAGCTTGAAGGAAGCATGGCCCAGCCGGACCAGCGGCTGAGTCGCCCGCAAGTGGAGCTCCTGCTTGGCAGCCGCCTGCGCCAGGCAAACGGGATCAGCTCCATCTACGCCCAGTTCGAACCCAACGGTTACGACGGACAGGACGCCGACTGGCAGACAGGCGCCAGCCATTCGGTTGTCGGCAAGGGCAGTCTCGAGGTCTACTTCACCCGGGAACAGAACGGAAACATCGCGCAGCAGACCATAGATGCCGACACCAGTGACGCCAAGTTCGACACCTCGCGCAATGAATTCGGCATTCGCAACAGCGAGTGGTATCTCTGCGGTCGCGAGACTCGTCGCCCCTGCCTGATGGAACCCTACCTCTACGAGATAAGCCCTGGCCAGAAGATGCTGATGACCAGCCTGACGGTGCCCGTCCTCAAGGATGGCAAGTTTGCCGGGATCACCGGGGTCGACATGAACCTGCCCATCTTTCAGCAACTGGCCGAGCACCTTGGCAAGAGCCTCTATGACAACCAGGCCGAGGTCACCCTGGTCAGCAAGACGGGCTTCATCGTCGGCAGCAACCGCCATTCGGACAAACTGGGTCGCCCCCTGACAGAGGCTGGACTGGTTGCCCCGAATGGACACCCCGCCGATACCGACAGCGATTTCATCCTGCAGCAGCCCATACGGATCGAGGCCGCCGACAACCAGTGGTGGCTGATGATCAAGGTGCCCAAGGCCCTCGCCCTCAGCCAGGCCAACACCATCAGCCAGCAGCTCGGCAGCCTGTTGCAGGCTACCCAGCAGCAGCAGCTGGTTGCCATCGTTGTCATCACCCTGGTGGCCCTGGGCCTGCTTGTCTGGTTCATCCAGACCATCACGGCGCCCCTCTCCCTCATCAGCCGCCACGTCTCCCACCTCGCCAGCAATGAAGGCGACCTGACCCAGCAGATGCGTATCGACACCCACCAGGAGCTCATCGAGCTGGGCAGGCATCTCAATGCCTTCCTCGGCAAGCTGAGGGCCATGGTGCAGGGCAGCAAGCAGATAGGGCAACAGGTGCATCAGTAGGCCAGGGGCATGAAACAGACGGCCGATGCCATGCGCAGCAGCCTGGATGATCAGAGCCTGGAGCTGGAGAGCGTGGTCAGCGCCATGCACGAGATGAGCACCACGGCAGTCAGTGTGGCGGGCTATGCGGAACAGGCGGCGCAGGAGTCTGAAGCGGCGACCCACCATGTCAGCACGGCCCAGCAGACCTTGAGCAGGGCCCGCAACGAGATCCATACCCTGGTCGAGGACATGCATCAGGCCGACAAGGCGGTCGCCCAGGTCGCCCAGCGCAGCACCAATATCAGCCATATTCTCGATGTGATCCGGGCCATTGCCGAACAGACCAACCTGCTGGCCCTCAACGCAGCCATCGAGGCGGCGCGGGCCGGCGACATGGGCAGGGGTTTTGCCGTCGTGGCGGACGAGGTGAGGGCGCTGGCCAACAAGACCCGCTCATCCACCGACGAGATAGGGCAGCTCATCGGCAGCCTGCAAACCGAGGTCACCAGCAGCCAGCAGTTGATGAGCACGGGGATCGCCCGCTCGGTGAGCACGGTTGAAGGCACGGAGCAGGCCTTCGAGGCACTCAATCAGGTGGTCACCCAGATCCAGCAGATCCATGATCACATCAGCCAGGTGGCGACCGCCGCCGAGCAGCAGAGTGCCGTGAGCGACACCATCAACCAGAACCTGATGCGCATCGGCGACGCCGCCACCACCCTGGGACAAGAGGCCAATGCCAGCCAGCGCCTGAGCGAGGCACTGGAACAGGCGGCCACCACCCTGGCAAGCGAGCTGGATCGACTGCGAACCTGATGAGAGACGGAAACGAAAAAGCCCGCATCGCTGCGGGCTTTTCAATATGGTGGTCGTTACTGGGCTCGAACCAGTGACCCCCTCCTTGTAAGGGAGGTGCTCTCCCAGCTGAGCTAAACGACCTGGGACAAGACTTAAATGATGGTGGGTCGTGCTGGATTCGAACCAGCGACCAATTGATTAAAAGTCAACTGCTCTACCGACTGAGCTAACGACCCATCGAAATCATTTTTAAAGCATGGTGGTCGTTACTGGGCTCGAACCAGTGACCCCCTCCTTGTAAGGGAGGTGCTCTCCCAGCTGAGCTAAACGACCTGGGATAAGACTGAAATGATGGTGGGTCGTGCTGGATTCGAACCAGCGACCAATTGATTAAAAGTCAACTGCTCTACCGACTGAGCTAACGACCCATCGAAATCATTTTTTAAAGCATGGTGGTCGTTACTGGGCTCGAACCAGTGACCCCCTCCTTGTAAGGGAGGTGCTCTCCCAGCTGAGCTAAACGACCTGGGATTCAATGTTCAGAGTGGTGGGTCGTGTAGGGTTCGAACCTACGACCAATTGATTAAGAGTCAACTGCTCTACCGACTGAGCTAACGACCCACATCCTGAACCTTTCACCAACCGCATGTGGCGGCCAGTGTTACAACATGGTGGTCGTTACTGGGCTCGAACCAGTGACCCCCTCCTTGTAAGGGAGGTGCTCTCCCAGCTGAGCTAAACGACCTGGGATTCTGTGTTCAGAGTGGTGGGTCGTGTAGGGTTCGAACCTACGACCAATTGATTAAGAGTCAACTGCTCTACCGACTGAGCTAACGACCCACATCCTGAACCTTTCACCAACCGCATGTGGCGGCCAGCATTACAACATGGTGGTCGTTACTGGGTTCGAACCAGTGACCCCCTCCTTGTAAGGGAGGTGCTCTCCCAGCTGAGCTAAACGACCTGGGAATATTGTCTTCACCTGCTGTGAAGAAATGGTGGGTCGTGCTGGATTCGAACCAGCGACCAATTGATTAAAAGTCAACTGCTCTACCGACTGAGCTAACGACCCTCACCACGACCAGTGCCGACTGCATTACTGCTCCGGCTCTGACGGCGGCCTATATTACGGATTTATCATCCTGGCGCAATAGAAAAATCTTAAATTAAATCTGATTGTTCACTGCGCATACAAAGCAGAGTGTTCTTTACAAGAGTGTTACGAAAACAGTGACATGCAGCAATGTCACAGCTTGGCCAGACTCTGTTTGGCCAGCTGGGCCGGCGAGGTGTTGGGGTAACCCTTGATCACCTGCTCATAGAAGGCCTTGGCCTCTGTTTTTTTGCCGTCAAGCTGGGCGAGCATGCCGAGTTTCAGCAGGGCATCGGCCCGCTTGGGTGACTTGCTGTATTTGTTCGCCACCGTGGAGAACTGGCTCGCGGCCCCCGCCCTGTCGCCCTTGTTGAACATCAGCTGGCCAAGCCAGTAGTGGGCATTGGGAACATAGCTGGAGTTCGGGAACTGCTTGATGAACCCTTCGAAGGCAGGAATGGCCTTGTCGTAGTTCTTCTCCTTGAGCACCATGTTCACGGCCGCGTCGTAGGCCTGGTTCTCATCCTGGTTGGTGGAGTAGTTGGCAGCCGCGGCAGGAGGCGTTGCAGCACCTGCAGCAGGTGTTGCGGGCGCGGCGGCAGGCTGGCTGTTGGCCACCTTGTCGAGCTCTTGGTAGAGTTGGCGCTGGCGCTCCTGGGACTGCTCCATCTGGTAGGTCTGCTGTTCCAGCTGACCACGCAGCTCGGAGACCTCCCCTTGCAGGGAGTCGACCTGTTGCTGCAGTTCTGCCTGCAGACGCAGACGGGCGTTGAGGGTACGCTCCAGCAGAGCAACCCGGTCTTCCAGGCTGCCGGTCGGTACGATGGCACCATTGTTGCCGCTCAGCACCACGCCGCTGCTGCCAGAATCCCCGCTCAGATCGCTCACCGGTGCCGCCGCTTGCGCATTCAAAGCAACCAACACGGCCAGCGCGACACCAGCTTGCTTGTACACAGATTTCATTCGGATCAAACCTTAGCGTTTAGTGCAAATAAAACGGCCAGCGCATAGTCGCTCGCTGATACAGATTTCATTCGGATCAAACCTTGACGTTTAGTGCAAATAAAACGGCCATCGAAATGGCCGCTTGCATATAAACGAACTTCGTTCGACTCAAACCTTAGTAAACCAGGACCGCACGGCGGTTCTTGGCAAAGGCTTCCTCGGTGTGGGACAGATCCAGCGGCTTCTCTTCGCCATAGCTGACGATGGAGAGCTGCTCGGCCTGCACACCCAGGGTTTGCAGATACTTGGCAACAGCCTTGGCACGACGCTCACCCAGCGCGATGTTGTATTCCGGCGTACCGCGCTCGTCGGCGTGGCCTTCGATCAGTACCTTGACGCTCGGACGTTCACGCAGGTAGCTGGCGTGGGCATCCAGCAGGTCGGCGTACTGACCTTGAATGTCGTAACCATCGTACGGGAAGTAGATCACGTTGTCGCGTTGCAGCGCTTCGAACTTCTGACGCATCTGCTCTTCCGGGGACAACATGCCGTTGGCGCCGCCGGTTTGTACACCGCCCATGCCGTCGGTCATGCCGGACTCGGCGCCAGCGGCGTCGGAGTCGGAAGAGGAGCTACAGGCAGCCAGGGTGAACAGTGGCAGTGCGATGGCCAGACCCTTGAGCAGTTTATTGAGTTGCATGCTATTTCCTTAAACCTTTATAACAAAACAAAAAACAATCGATTTTTATCAATTCAAGAAGGGCGACCAAGCTGGTGCACGAATTTCACCGCTACTGGTCGGAAGCACTGCCTTGAAGCGACCGTCGGTCGACACCAATGCAAGACTCTTACGACCCTGATAGATGGTGGCATAAATGATCATGCTGCCATTGGGAGCCACACTTGGCGATTCATCCAGAGCACTCTGGGTCAGTACCAGCATGGCTCCATTTTCCATATCCTGGCGAGCGATGCGATATTGTCCCTGAACCCGGGTCACCATCACCATGGACTTGCCGTCCGGTGTGATGGATGCCCCCTGGTTGGAATCCCCTTCCCAGGTCATCCGGCGAGTCATGCCAGTCGCCAAATTTACGCTATAAATCTGGGGTTTGCCACCACGTTCAGAGGTGAACAGCAAAGTTTGACCGTCCGGCATCCAAGAGGGTTCGGTGTCGATGGTACGGTTATTTGTGACTCGAGTGAGTTGCTTGCTAGCAACATCAACGACATAGATGTCAGGCTGTCCATCTTTGGACAGAACAATAGCCAAACGACGACCATCCGGAGACCACTCCGGCGCACCGTTGATGCCACGGAAGCTGGTGATCAGACTGCGCTGCTGGGTGTAGATGTCCTGCACATAGATCTCGGACTTCTGGTTCTCGAAGCTCACGTAAGCCAGCTTGCTGCCATCCGGCGACCAGGCCGGGGACATCAGGGGTTCACGGGAGCGCAGCAGAGTCTTCTCGTTGTAGCCGTCGTAGTCGGAGATCCGCAGCTGATACGGGAACTGGGTGCCCTGCTGCACGGAGACATAGGCCAGACGAGTCAGGAAGGCACCACGCTCACCGGTCAGACGCTCGTAGACGATGTCGGAGATGCGGTGGGCAAACTGGCGCATCTGGGCACCCGGGATGGTCGCCATGCGGCTGTCCAGGATGTAACCGTTCGCTTCACCGCCCTGAGTCTTGGCCAGTTGGCCTTTCAGGACGTCGACCAGCTCGAAGTTGATCTTGTAGGTGCCATCACCCACGGCGGCGATGGAGCCGACCACCACGGCTTCGACCCCCTGGGAAGCCCAGGGCGCGAAGTTGATCTCGCCGCTGGTGCTCGGCGTCTGCGGCATCTGGCCACGGGCCAGCGGCTTGAACTTGCCGCTGCGCATCAGGTCGTTGGAGACCACTTCCGCGATATCCTGCGGCAACTGGCCATTGCCCTCCCACTTGAAGGGGGCGATGGCGATGGGGCGCGCACTGTCGATACCGCCGGTGATGACGATATCCAAGGCCGCCTGAGCACTCTGGCCTAGCAGAAGGCAGCCAACCAAAGCAAAAAACACTTTTCTTATCATGGCTTAAATACTCTGTTCCAAAAAAATGAGAGGTGAAATCCCTTTATCAGCAGATGCTGCCAACCACGGTCATTGACCCCGTTCTATCACGCTTAGATGCTCGGTTCTAACTTGAGGTTAAACTCCTTCAACATCTCGAATGCCGCCGGATCCTTCGGCACCGGCAACTGGTTGGCCTTCAGCACCGCCGCCTTGCCGGAGCGGCAGACCGCCGGATCACCCTGACCGTTGTCCACCGAGATGACGAAGCCGCTACTGGCCAACTTGACACCGATAGTACATGTTTTGCCCCGCATGGTGGGATCCAAAATCATGTAGCGCTCGACCGTGGCCTTGATGAGGGCGGCATACTTGTCGACCTCGCCCTTGGCGGCTGCCGATGCTGCCTGACTGCGCGCATTGGCCTCGGCGGCCAGCTGCTGCTCCATCATGGCTTCCATCTCTTTTTGCAACTTGGCCTCTTCGGCCGCCTTGCGCTTGCGCTCCGCCTCAATCTTGGCCTTTCTGTCGGCCTCGGCCTTCGCCTTCTTCTCTGCGTCAGCTTTTGCCTTCTTGTCAGCCTCTTCTTTCGCCTTCTTCTCGGCCTCGGCCTTGGCTTTCTTCTCGGCTTCCGCCTTCGCCTTTTTCTCGGCTTCGGCCTTGGCCTTCTTCTCGGCTTCCGCTTTCTTGGCCTTGGCCTCTTCCGCCTTGGCCTTCTCTTCAGCCTGCTTCTTCTCCAGCTCTTCTTTTTTCTTCTTGAGCGCCAGCGCCTTGGCCTCTTCCGCCGCCTTGCGTTCGGCTTCGGCCTTCTTGGTCTTCTGCTCTTCCAGCTTGCGGGCTTCCTCGGCTTTCTGGGCCTTCTCTTCCGCCTGCTTCTGTTCAGCCTCTTTCTTCTGCTTGTCGGCTTCGGCCTTGCGAGTCGCCTCTTCGGCCTGCTTGCGCTTGGTCTCAGCGATACGCAGACGCTCCTGCTCCTGTGCCAGCTCGCGTTTGACGCGCTCAGCGTCTTCCTTGTCCTTCTGCTGCTGTGCAGCCTTGGGCTGGGCCTGCTTCTGCTGCTGGACCTGCTGCATCTGCTGCTCCAGCATTTCGCTGTCCATCATGACCGCATTGACGATCTGTCCCTTGGACTCGGGGCGCTTGGGTTTGCTGAAGTCGACACCGACCAGCAGGATGATGCCGATGATCAGATGCAGCAGCAGCGACGCGACGAGATAACCGGAAATACCACGCTTCACATCCATCTCCGTCAGTTCACCGGATCCGTCATCAGACCAACCTGAGGCACACCGGCTTTCTTGAGGGCCACCATCAGCAGGATCACCTCCTCGTAGCGCACGGACTTGTCGCCGGCGACCACCACGGGCGCGTTCTGGTTGATGGCCAGATAGCCCATGGCCTTCTCGGTGATGTACTGCTGCATCGCCTCTGGGGTGCCGCTCGGTACGGGTTCGTCATCCGCCTCGCCGGCCTTGATGACGTACTCACCCTCGGTATTGACGCTGACGATGAAAGGCGGCTTGGAGTCTTCCGGCAACTGCTCGGACTCCGCCTGGGGCAGGTCGACCTTGACCCCCTGCGTGATCACGGGCGTGACCGCCATGAAGATGATGAGCAGCACCAGCATGACGTCGATATAGGGCACCACGTTGATCTCGGCGACCTTCTTGCGTTTGAGCCGCTGATAGGTTTGCATTACTTCTCACCCTGCTGTGCGATTTGGCGGTTCAGAATGGTGGTGAACTCGTCCATGAAGTTGGCGTAGGCGTTTTCCAGCCGTTCGACCTTGTTGGTGAAGCGGTTGTAGAAGATAACGGCCGGGATGGCGGCAAACAGACCCATGGCGGTGGCGATCAGCGCTTCCGCGATACCCGGTGCCACCATCTGCAGGGTCGCCTGCTGAACCTGACCCAGAGCGATAAAGGCGTTCATGATCCCCCAGACGGTACCGAACAGACCGATATAGGGGCTGATGGAGCCGATGGTCGCCAAGACCGGCAGGTTGGACTCGAGATCGTCCACTGCTCGGGACAGGGAGACTCGCATGGCGCGATAGGTACCGTCCATCACCGCATCCTGACCACGGGCACCGGCCTTGAGCAGGCGGGCATACTCCTTGAAGCCGGAGTAGAAGATGTCTTCCATGCCTTCGATGTCGTCACGACGGGAGGAGGACTCCTGGTAGAGACGATTGAGGTCGACCCCGGACCAGAATCTGTCTTCAAACTGCTCCGAGGCGAGGTTGGCCGCCTTGATGGCCTTGGAGCGCTGGATGATCAGCGCCCAGGAGACGACCGACATGCCCATCAGGGTCATCATGACCAGTTTCACCAACAGACTGGCTTGCCAGAACAGGCCAATAAACGAAATTTCAGCGTGCACTTAACAGCACTCCCTTGATTTTTTCAGGTATTGCAACAGGTTTCATTTGCGGATGACTGACACAGGCGATCTGTACCATGGCCTGAGTGATCAGCCGTCCATCAGCCGCCAGGATCTGCTGTGAAAAACGCATGGAAGCGCGTTTCACTTCAGTTACTTGCGTCATTACGGTCAGCAGTTCATTGAAGCGGGCCGCCGCGCGGAAGTCGATTTCGGTGCGACTCACCACAAACGCGATCCCCGCCTGCAGCAGGACATCCTGTTCGATGCTGCCTGCGCGCAGGAATTCGGTGCGGGCCCGTTCCATAAACTTGAGATAATTGGCGTTGTAGACGATGCCTCCGGCATCCGTGTCTTCGTAGTAGACACGCACCGGAAACTCAGAGACTTCCCCCATAAAAATCTGTGATCCATTCGACAGTCAGATGGGGGGCTATCATAGCGCAGGGCTGAATAGGAAAGAAGCAGGGGGAGACAGGGAAATCCCCTCTCCCCCTGTTTTTTATGGCGTGCTGCGGCGCCGACAGGCCGAAGACCACAGGGCTGTCAGCATCGCAAGAAAAGCGGACAAGAGCAGTGGCTGCGAGCGGCGTGACGAGCGAGGTTCTGTCGCTCTGACCGGGCGACGGCACGCCTCTCAAAAAAGAAGAAGGAGGTGGGCTCATGCCGACCTCCTTCATCATTTATGGCAGGTAGTAGCTGCTGGTCAGCCAGAGCCCGCAGAGCAGGCTGGGCAGTGCTAGCCAGGGGAAGAACAGCACGCGACCCACCAGGCTGCGCGGGTGAAACCCCAGTCCATGCATGACACCGCAACAGACCGCCCACATCAGCCAGGGCGCAAGCCAGAGGCCGTGCTCACTGGTGTTGGCCGCGACCAGGTTGGGCGCCTGCAAGATGGCGACAGCCAGCAGGGCCGCCGCCAGCAGCATCAGACCTTGCCATGGCTGGCGCTCCAGAGGAGCGGCCAGCCGGGCGAGCCTGTCACTTGTCTTCATCAATCTGACGATCCAGGTTCTCGGTGTGCTCCAGCCAGAGCGCATTGATAATCCCAAACGCACAGGCCAGCAGCAGCCCCAGGATCCAGGTGAAATACCACATATCAGGGCACCTTCTTAGTAGAGCGATTGTTGGTTGTCTTCGATGTGTTTGTTACTCACCCGGCCGAACATATTGATGTAGGTCCAGATGGTGTAAGCCAGCACGGTCGGCACGAAGACGACTGCGACTACCGTCATCACCTTGAGGGTGTTGAAGGAGGCGGTGGAATCCCACATGGTCAGGCTCTGGGACGGCTCGAGGCTCGAGGGCATCACGAACGGGAACATGGAGAAGCCCGCGGTCAGGATGATGCCGGCGATGGCCAGGGAGGAGAACAGGAACGCCACCCAACCCTTGTCCAGCTTGGCCGCCACGGCGGTCAGCAGACACATCACCAGACCCAGCACTGGTGCGGCAATCATCCAGGGATAGAGGTTGTAGTTCTGCATCCAGGCACCAGCCTGCACCACCACTTCCTTGTGAAGCGGGTTGGTGACGGCGTCGGTGGCGACGGAGCCCACAATCACATAACCATCCATGCCGCTCACCCAGACACCGGCCAGGGCGAACAGCACCAGGGTCAGCAGGGAGAAGATCATGGCGGCGGTGCGAGAGCGCGCCAGCACTTCACCTTCGGTCTTCATCATCAGCCAGGTTGCACCCTGGGTGATGATCATGAAGAGGCTCACCAGACCGGCCAGCAGGCCGAACGGATTGAGCAGACCGAAGAAGTTGCCGTGATAGGTCATCATCAGGAACTGGTTGAAGCTGAACGGTACACCCTGCAGCAGGTTGCCGAACGCCACCCCGAAGATGACAGGGGGAATGGCGCTACCGGCAAACAGAGCCCAGTCCCAGTTGGAGCGCCACTTGGCGTCTTCCTGCAGGGAGCGGTACTTGAAGCCGACCGGACGGAAGAACAGCGCCATCAGGGTCAGGATCATGGCGATGTAGAAGCCGGAGAAGGCCGCCGCATAGACCATGGGCCAGGCGGCGAACAGGGCACCACCGGCGGTCACCAACCAGACCTGGTTGCCTTCCCAGTGCGGCCCCATGGTGTTGAGCATCACGCGACGCTCCACATCCTTCTTGCCGACGAAGGGGAGCAGGGCGCCCACCCCCATATCGAAACCGTCGGTGATGGCAAACCCGATCAGCAGCACGCCGACCAGCACCCACCAGACCAGACGCAACAGTTCGTAATCAAACATGGGTCACTCTCCTTATGCCTTGCTCTGTTCGAAGTGGTACTTGCCCGTCTTCAGGCTGCTTGGGCCCAGGCGCGCATACTTGAACATCAGGTACATCTCGATGATCAGCAGTACTGTGTAGAACAGGAAGATCCCGATCAGAGAGAACCAGATCTCGGACGCAGGAATGTTGGATGCAGAGACATAAGTCGGCAGCATCTCGGCGATGGTCCAGGGTTGACGACCATACTCTGCGACAAACCAGCCAGCCTCGATGGCGATCCAGGGCAGCGGAATGCCGTACAGCAGCGCCTTGAGCAGCCACTTGCGCTCGCCGATCTTGTGGCGGGTGCTGTCATAGAAGGCCAGACCGATCAGCACCAGCATCAGGATGCCGCAGGCAACCATGATGCGGAAGGCGAAGAACAGCGGCAGTACCTGCGGAATGGAGTCATCCACGGCAGCCTTGATCTGCTCGTCGGTGGCGTCGGTCACGTTGGGGGTGTAACGCTTGAGCAGCAGACCGTAGCCCAGATCCTGCTTCACTTCGTCGAAGCGGGCGCGGGTATCGTCGGACTTGTCACCGGATTGCAGCTTGGTCAGCAGGTCGTAGGCGGTCATGCCGTTGCGCACGCGCAGCTCATGCTCGCTCTTGAGATCCTTGAGACCAGTCACCTGACCGTCGAGGGAACGGGTGGCGATGATGCCGAGGGCATAGGGGATCTTGATAGCGTAGTCGGTGCGCATCTCTTCCTGGTTCGGGATCCCGAACAGGGTAAAGGATGCCGGAGCCGGCTCCGTGTTCCACTCGGCCTCGATGGCCGCCAGTTTCACTTTCTGCACTTCCCCGGTCTCGTAGCCGGACTCGTCACCCAGCACCAGCACGGAGAGGATGGAGGCCATGCCGAACGCGGCCGCGATGGCGAAGGAGCGACGAGCGAACGCCACATCACGATTCTTCAGCAGGTAATAGGAGGAGATCCCGAGCACGAACATGGCGCCCGTGGTATAGCCTGCCGCCACGGTGTGGACGAACTTGACCTGTGCAACCGGGTTGAACACCAGGTCGGCGAAGCTCACCATCTCCATGCGCATGGATTCGAAGTTGAACTCGGCACCCACCGGGTTCTGCATCCAGCCGTTGGCGACCAGGATCCACAGTGCGGAGAGGTTGGTCCCAAGCGCCATCAGCCAGGTAGCCGCCAGGTGCTGGCGCTTGCTGAGACGATCCCAACCGAAGAAGAACATACCGACGAAGGTGGACTCCAGGAAGAAGGCCATCAAGCCTTCGATGGCCAGCGGGGCCCCGAAGATGTCGCCGACATAGTGGGAGTAGTAAGCCCAGTTGGTACCGAACTGAAACTCCATGGTGAGCCCGGTGGTAACCCCGAGGGCAAAGTTGATACCGAACAACTTGCCCCAGAACTTGGTCATGTCCCGGTACACTGTGTTGTTGGTCATCACATAGACAGACTCCATGATCGCCAGGATGAAGGCCATCCCCAGCGTCAAGGGTACAAACAGGAAGTGATAAAGGGCCGTCGCAGCAAATTGGAACCGCGATAGGTCTACCACATGCTCAGCAATCATGATGTTTCCTCACCGATTATTGGCACGGCTATTTTAAGTTTTAAGGACAAAGCTTCCATTGGAAGTCCCCGAACGGTCGGTCACCCCTCGCGGACTGACCGGATTCGACTGCCACCACATTAACAACAAGGCAATATACAGGAACAAAAAAAGCTAATGTTTAACATCTAATAAACAATAACCAGGGTTCTATTCCCGCCTATAATGATCGCTGTTTTATATCACCTTTATTTGATTGAAATCAATGTAAAACCACCCTCAATACATGTTTTTTCAAGGTAACTTATAGGGCTTTCCCCATTAATTATGGGAGCTTCATCACAAAAAACGATAAGTCGTAAATAATTGATTTAAATCAATTTTATGACTCACTAAAATAGTTTCAATTCTGTTAAACAAATACGCAACCCCGGAAATAAAGCCTTCGCATCTCGATTATTTCAATAAATGGCCAGGCTCATCCAAAAATCAATTTAAACCCAGTAAAAACACATGTTTATGCGGATTAACACCCCCACCAAAATCATTAGTTTATCTAATCAAAAGCCCATAGATTTTCTTGTTTGTCCCACCCGGAAAGAGCTCCTACAATGCGCCTCGCAGTGAGGGCATACCTCTGAATACAGGCCGGTCATTCCGGGTTCCCGGTACGTATTCGATGAACATTTCGAACCTGTTTGTTGGGATTAATGATGAAAAAGTTTGTTGCCAAGACCATCCGTTACTACAAGCTTTCTTTCGTTCAACTCTATCAAATGAACCGACTCTGAAGCCTCGCGACGGCTCCTCTGTTTTTTCCCGACCGGTCTGCAGACGCGCTCACTGTCTGTGAACATCCATCCTGAATTGTCTTTGCCCACCGCCTGTGCCGTGGGCTTTTTTTTGCCCGCAAAACAAAAAGCCGCCTCAAGTGAAGTGAACCCCGAAAGTTGGACACCCAACGAGTAGGGGTTCTTCGTTTCTATGGGAAAGCAAAAATACTCGACCGACTTCAAACGTCAGGTCGTTCTTCACTATCTCAG